>JASHUW010000653.1 GCA_030039815.1 Alphaproteobacteria bacterium | reverse complement strand
TTGAACAAGGCCAGCGCGCAATACTCCTTGAAGGCGCTGATGAGCAGCACGATGCCTTTGTCGAGCGTGTAGCACGGCTGACGCCATTTGAAGTCTTCGGTCAGGCCACAATCGAGCACGATCGTGCGCAGCGCGCGCATCTCCCGCTGCCACCTCTGGGCTTTGTCCAAATAGGCATCGACCTGGGAATTCATCGCCTTATCGTCGCGAGTAATGCGCGCCCATGCTGGTGGCGTAGCCCGGCTCGACGCGGACATCGACCAGCGCGACGCCGCCGGCTTCGACCGTTTCGATCGCCTGGCGCAAGGTGCGCACCAGTTCGGCCGGGTCGCGCACCGGGCCGTAGCCGGTGGCGCCCTGGCCGCGCGCCAGGGTGGCGATGTCGGGCTCGGGGTCGGCGATGCGCTGGCCGATCCAGCGATTGGCGACCGGACGCTCGCGCTGGCGGGCCATGCGGTCCTGGTGCAGCTCGTCGTTGAAGAAGGAGTTGTTGTTGGCGACGACGATCATCAGCGGGATGCGGTAATGCACCGCCGTCCACAGCGCGGTGATGCCCATCAGCGTGTCGCCATCGCCCAGCACCGCAATCGGCAGCCGACCCGATCCGCGCAGCGCCAAGGCGGCGCCGACCGCCATCCCCGGCCCGCCGCCGATCCCGCCGCCGCCGTCGCCGCCCAGCATGTCGAGCGGGTGGGCGACCTCCCAGGCATGGCCGCCCCAGGCGAGCGGCGTGCGGATGAGGGTGGTTGTGCGGCCGCCGATCGCCTCGCGCAGCGCGCCGGCGAGCGAGACCGGGGTGATGACGTCCTTTGGTGCCTCCGGCGCGGCTTCGGCCGGCTGCGGCGCCGCGGCCGGGCGCGGGGCGCGCGGCTTGACGAGCGGCAGCAGCGCCGCGACCGCGATATCGGGCGCGACCGCGAGATGGATATCGGCCGGCGGCAGGGCCTGGTAATCCATGCTCCAGCCGTTGTGCAGCTGATGATCGAGCGAGGCGAGGATCACCTTGCCCTTCAGCTCGTCATCGCCGCACGCGGCTTTGAGCGCGCCGCCGAGATCGACCCAGTCGAGGCTGAGGATCGCATCTGCTTCGCGCAGTACGGCGAGGGCCTCGGGGCTCGGCTGGTTGCCGGCGGGCGGGCCTTGCAGCCGGTGCGCGGTCGGGAAACCGGAGCCGGTCTTGGGGTCGGTCAGCACCGTCGCGTCGAGCGCCTCGGCGAGCTGCACGCGGCGCGCCCAGGCCTCTTCGCTGCGGCTGGTGCGACCGACGAGGATCACCGGCCGCGCGGCCTTGTTGAGAAGCGCGGCGGCATCTTGCAGCGCGGCCGGGTCGGGCGCGGCCGGCGCCGGCGCCTTGAAGCGCTGAGCGCCCGGCAGGCTCGGCAGATCGCCGATGCGCTGCTCCTGCAGCGCCGCGTCGAAGCAGACATAGACCGGGCCCTGCGGCGCGGTCGTCGCCATCTTGTAGGCGCGCAGCACCGATTCCGGCACGGCGCCGACCGAATTGGGCTGGTCGTCCCATTTGGTGTAGTTGCGAATGAGCGCGCCCTGGTCGGCAGCGGTGTGGATCCAGTCGATCCACGGCCGGCGCTGGTCGGCGGCGACGGGTCCGGTCGCACCGAAAAGGATCACCGGCGTGCGGTCGCACCAGGCGTTGAAGATCGCCATGGTCGCGTGCATCAACCCGACATTGCTGTGCACGATGGCGCCCATCGGCTTACCGGCGACCTTGGCATAGCCGTGCGCGATCGCCACCGCGTGTTCCTCGTGCAAACACAGCAGCATCTGCGGCTCGGTGTTGCCGAGCAGGTTCACCAGGCTGTCGTGCAGGCCGCGATAGGAGGCGCCGGGGTTGAGCGCGACATAGGGCAGGCCGATCTCGCGGAGCATCAGCGCCATCACGTCGCTGCCCCAGTAATCGCCGGTCTCGTTCGCCAATGCCGGACGCTCGATGGCGCCGGGCCCCTGTCCTGCGTCGTTCATTGTCTCGCTCCGCGTTCCGGATCGGCTGGGATTAGACCAGCCTCACCCGGAACGCCAGAGCTTTAGGCGGAAATCAGCAGGGCGCGCACCAGCAATTGTGACCAAAGGGGCCGCAAACGCGATGCCGGCCCGGCGGACAATCGGGGCCGGGACCGCCGCACGCCGCGTGTTGGATCGGGGTGTACGGCCCGGCGACCGGCACTGGGGCGGCCGGCGTCGCGGCGCTGGCTTGCCAGCCGACCGCGCCGGCAAACGCGACGGCCGCGGCGAAGGAAGCCGCAACAAGGAGCTTTTTCATCGGCCTTTTCTCCCTCTCGCTATCGAGAACGCTAGGGTTGCATTGTTTCGCGCGTCGCGCCAGCGCCGCCAGTGAATTCATGCTTAGCGGCCGATCAGGACGAGCGGCATTTGCGAAAGACGAGGTCGCGGTAGACCGCGCCCGGCAGCAGCCGATTGTCGGGGCCGTAAAGCGGCGGGCCAAGGATAGCAAGCTCAAGATCGCGGCTGAGGGCGACCTCGAACTCGCTCGACGCCGGCATGTCCGAGAAGCGGAAATTGCTGTGCGCGATCGCCAGCAGGCCGCCCGGTTTGAGACGGCGAGCCAATTCCCCGACCAGCCGCGCCGCGGCATCGAAGCGAATCAGGTGGTCGCAGCGCGGCGCGGGCTCACCGCCTTGACGCAGACCGCCATGCCGCAACACCGCCAGGCAAAAGATCGCGTCATAGCGCGCCGCCGGGAGCGCGGCGGCGGAGCCCGCGACAACGAAACGCAGGCGCGGGTCGCGCCCCTCGCGCCGCCACCGCGCGCGGCAAGCTCTGATCCGATAAGGGTTGATGTCGGCGCCGTCGATCGCGGCCCGCGGGAAATAGCGGCGCAAGGTGAACACCTCCTCGCCGGTCGAGCAGCCGAACGACAGGAGGCGCGCGTTGAGACCGCCGTCGAGCGCGTCCTCGACGAAGCGAAAGATTTCGGGGTAGCGGTCTTCGCCGGTGTCGCCGCCGATCTGGAACGCACCGGACCGCCGCGACAGCTTGCGCCACAGCAGATCGCGCCGGAACGCCGGATCGCCGAAAGCGCGCCACACACCGCCGAGCCGCATCGCCTGCACCGCGAAATTGGTAGGCCGGGCAGGACTCGAACCTGCGACAGCGCCGTTATGAGCGGCGAGTTCTAACCAACTGAACTACCGGCCCACCAAACCCCAGTATAAACCATCCAGGGGTCGCGGAACGCGCTTTGCGCGATTGGCGCAGCTGCGGAGCCCAGATTCGGCCGCATGAGCGATTTTTCCTTCGTCATCGACGACGGACCGAGCCGCAAACCTTCTGTGCCAAAGCGGAGCCAATTGCACTAAAAAATGATCTTAAATCAATATATTCTTAATAAAACAAACCCTGCGCCAATACTTGTTTTGCCCCGCTCAAACACATATTTAACACGGCAGAAAATGAGCATCCCGGGACGTTGGCGATGCTGGCCTCCGCGGTTGAGCAAGACGCTCCTATCATTGAGCGGCGACACGCTCACCGTCATCGCGCGCTGTTGGGTGCGCGTATCCTGTTCCGCGACGGCAACTGCTCGATGGGCTGCCTCGTCCTGAATATCTCCGACGAAGGCGCGCTGTTGCAGCCGGACGACATCTTTCTGTGCCCGAAGAACTTCACGCTCAAACCGCGTACCGACCCACCGCGCGAATGCGAAACAATCTGGCGAAAGGGCGGAAAGATCGGCGTCCGTTTCCGGTAACGCGCCGTTCCGGCAACAAAAAGGCCGCCCCCCAGCGATGAGGCGGCCTTTCGTTTGGCAAAATCCGCAGAGTTACGTGTCGAGGAAGCTGCGCAGCTTGCGCGAGCGGCTCGGGTGCTTGAGCTTGCGCAGCGCTTTCGCTTCGATTTGACGGATGCGCTCGCGCGTCACCGAGAATTGCTGGCCGACCTCTTCCAGCGTGTGATCGGTGTTCATGCCGATCCCGAAGCGCATGCGCAAGACGCGCTCCTCGCGCGCGGTGAGCGAGGCCAGAACGCGCGTCGTCGTCTCGCGCAGATTGGCCTGGATCGCCGCGTCGACCGGCAGCACCGCGTTTTTGTCCTCGATGAAATCGCCGAGGTGGCTGTCCTCCTCGTCACCGATCGGCGTCTCGAGGCTGATCGGCTCCTTGGCGATCTTCAGCACCTTGCGCACCTTCTCCAAGGGCATCGCCAGCTTGTCGGCCAATTCCTCGGGGGTCGGCTCGCGGCCGATCTCGTGCAGCATCTGGCGCGAGGTGCGCACCAGCTTGTTGATCGTCTCGATCATATGCACCGGGATGCGGATGGTGCGCGCCTGGTCGGCGATCGAGCGGGTGATCGCCTGGCGGATCCACCATGTCGCATAGGTCGAGAATTTGTAGCCGCGGCGGTACTCGAACTTATCGACCGCCTTCATCAGGCCGATATTGCCTTCCTGGATCAGGTCGAGGAATTGCAGGCCGCGATTGGTGTATTTCTTGGCGATCGAGATGACGAGCCGCAGGTTCGCCTCGACCATCTCCTTCTTCGCACGGCTCGCCTCGCGCTCGCCGCGCTGCACGGTCTGCACGACGCGGCGGAACTCGCTGGTCGGCAGCTTCGACTCAACCGCGACCTTGGCGATCGCGGTGCGGTGCTTGTGGATGTCGTCGCGGTAGCGCTCGACAAAGCGGTCCCAGCCGCGGCCGGTCTGCTGCACGGCGCGCTCGATCCAGTCGGTCGACAGCTCGTCGCCGAGATAGAATTGCAAAAATTCAGGGCGCTTCACGCCGGCGGTCTCGGCGAGGCGCAGCAGACGGCCCTCCTCGCCGACGAGACGGCGGTTGAGGTCGTAAAGCTGCTCGACGAGATGCTCGATGCGCGTGTTGTTGAAGCGGATCTTCTGCAACAGCTCGATCGCCTCGTCCTTCAGCTTGTCGTAGCGCCGGTCGGTCGCGCGCGGCAGCGCCGCGCCCTTGACCACCGAGGTGACCCGCTGGTCCTGCAGCTTCGACAGCTTTCTGTGGATTTCGGCCACCTGATCGAAGATCGCGACGACGCTCGGGCGCAGCTGCGCCTCCATCGTCGCCAGCGAGACCGAGCTTTCCTCGCCCTCGCCGTCCTCGCCGTCCATGTCGCCGCCTTCGGCCGCAGCCTCTTCCTCTTCGCCTTCGGCCTCGACGTCGTCCTCCTCCTCGTCCTCCGCACCGGCTTCGGCGGCGACCGAGGGCACCATCAGCGCGACCGTCGGGTCGGTCGGGTCGATCACTGTGTTGCTGTAGGTCGCGTCAAGATCGATGATGTCGCGCAGCAGCATCTTTCCTTCGTTGAGCGCGTCGCGCCACAGCATCAGCGCCTTGACGGTCAGCGGGCTTTCGCAAATGCCGCCGATCATCATCTCGCGGCCCGCCTAGATGCGCTTGGCGATGGCAATCTCGCCCTCGCGCGACAACAGCTCGACCGAGCCCATCTCACGCAAGTACATGCGCACCGGATCGTCGGTGCGGCCGATATCGTCATCATCGAGATTGCCGCGCGCCTCGGCCTCGCCATCCTCGGAATCGGAGGCGGCGGGCTCTTCGGCGTCCTCATTGTCGACAACGTTGATGCCGAGCTCGGAGAGCATCGTCATCGTGTCCTCGATCTGCTCCGACGACACCTGGTCGGTCGGCAGCGCGGCGTTCAACTCGTCATAGGTCAAATAGCCGCGCTCCTTGCCGCGCGCGACCATCTTCTTGATCGCAACCGCGATCTGGTCGAGCAGCGGTGCCTCGGCCGCTTCTTCCCGGGTCTCAGCCGTATCCGCCACGCTTGCGACTTTGCTTGCCATTCCGCCGTCCCTAGGCAATGGGTTGGTTCCGTTTGAGGACCGGAAGCTACACCGCGATGCTTGTCATCGGGTTTACCGGGGAGAAACGCCCGCCGCTCGACCGGGCGGAAACTCCTCCTCCGAGAAACCCTCCTGCGCCTCCCGTCCCTGCAGCGCCAGAAACCGCTCCCAGGCTTCCGGCGTGGTCAAATCATCCACAGGCTCGACATCGTCGTGGACCATTCGCGTCAGGTGCAGCCAACTCTTCCGAACTCCCTCAGCTTCGGTCACCCGAGAGAGGAATTTCGCATGGTCGGTCAAAGCACGCGCGACCGCGTCCACGGTCATGGCGAACCCGTTCTGCCCTAAGTGTTGACGAAGCTCGTCCGCGTCAAGCCCCGGGGACAGAACCTCGACCTCTAAAATCGCGCGGCGCAGCCTGTCAAGCTCTGGCTCCGGGAAATCGAGCGCGGCGATATCCTCGTGCGCCTCGGCAACGAGGAACGGGTGCTCAAGAAGCATGCCGATCAGGAGTTCGCGCCGGCGGCGTCCCGGCGCGGACGGCGGCGGCGGCGCATCGCCACGCGACGCACTGGGCGACAGCACCGGCGCGCGCGGGAACTGCCGCGTTGGCCGCAAGAATTTAGCCTGGGATGCTGGCAGCCGACCGAGCGCGAACAGTCGATCGCGGAGAAAGCGGCGGTACTCAGCCTGCACGACGCGGTCGGCAATCGTCCCGGCTTGCGCCATGACCCGTCGTTCGAGATCGGCGCGACGCTCGGGGGTCGTTATGGACTTGGCGGCGAGCTCGGATTGCCACAACACATCGGCGAGCGGTTTCGCCGCGCGCAGCAATTGCTCGAACGCCGCGGGGCCGGAAGTGCGGATCAGCGAATCCGGGTCTTCGCCCTGCGGCAGGGTCACGAAGCGCAGCGAATGCCCCGGCTTCAGCAAGGGCAGCGCGCGGTGCAGCGCGCGCAGCGCGGCGCGCTGTCCCGCGGCGTCGCCGTCGAAGCACAGCACCGGCTCGGGTGCCAGCCGCCACAATTCGCCGAGATGCGCCTCGGTCAGCGCCGTGCCGAGCGGCGCGACGGCGGTGTTGAAGCCGGCACGGTGCAACGCGATGACGTCCATATAGCCTTCGGTCACGATGACTCCGGCGCCGCCGGCTTCGGCCTCCTTGGCCGCGTTCACCCGGGCAGCCGACAGGCCGTAGAGCACCCTGCCCTTCTCGAACAGCGGGTGCTCGGGCGAGTTGAGGTATTTCGGCTGCTGGTCGCCGAGCGCACGGCCGCCAAAGGCAATGACCCGGCCGGCGCGGTCGCCGATCGGGAAAATGACCCGCTCGCGGAAGTAGTCGTAGGGCTCGCCGCCATAGTCGGAGGCATGCAGCAGCCCGGCCTCCATGAGGAGCGGCACGGGGAATTCTGGGGTCAGCGCGCGGCGCAGCGCGTTGCGGTCGTCGCCCGCCCAACCCAGCCGGAAGCGGCGCATCGTCTCCTCGTCGAGGCCACGGCCGGCGAGATATTCGCGCCCGGCGCGCCCGGTGGGCGACCACAACCGCTCCTCGTAGAATTTCGCCGCCGCGGCTAGCGCCTCAAGCAGCGTCTTCTGGCGCTGCGCCTTTTCGCGCTCCTGCGGCGTCTGCTGCGGCACCTGCACGCCGGCGATCCCGGCGAGGCGTTCGATGGCCTCGATAAAGTCGAGGTTCTCCGAGCGCATCACGAAGCCGATCGCATCGCCATGCGCGCCGCAGCCAAAGCAGTGAAAGAAGCCCTTATCCTCGACGACGTAGAAGGACGGCGTCTTCTCGTTATGGAACGGGCAGAGCCCGCCATATTCGCGGCCCTTGCGGGTCAGCCGCACGCGCTTGCCGACGAGGTCGGCGAGCGACACGCGCGACCTGAGCTCGTCGAGAAAGCCGGGCGGAAAGGCCATCGATGATTACCCCTCGCCCACCTGCGGGAAAGGGGGGACCTGACGCGCGAGCGGCAGGTGGGTGAGGGTCACGGCGCGCAAACCCTCACCCGTCTCGCGCCTTTCGGCACTCACCACCCTCTCCCGCATGCGGGAGAGGGGATTTATTCGTCGCACTCGCGCCGCCATCCCTAACCCAGCAGCCGCTTCACGGCCGCGCCGGCCTTGGCCATGTCGAGCACGCCGGTGTAGCGCTCGCGCAACGCGCCCATGACCTTGCCCATGTCCTTCAAGCCCGCCGCGCCCGATTCGGCGATCGCCGCCTTGGCCGCGGCCTCGATCGCCGCGTCGTCCATCTGCCGCGGCAGGAACGATTCGATGACCGCGATCTCCTCGCCCTCCTGCTGGGCCAGTTCGGGGCGGTTGCCTTTCTGGTAAAGCTCGATCGATTCGCGGCGCTGCTTGATCATGCCCTGCAGCATGCGCTGGATTTCGGCATCGGGAATCGTGCCGTCATGCGCACCGCCGCGCGCCTCGATGTCCTTCTGCTTCAGCGCCGCGATGATGAGCCGCACGGTCGACAGGGTACGGGCATCCTTGGCGCGCAGCGCGGTTTTCATGCGTTCGGTAAAGTCGTCGCGCAACATCTTTTGGGGCTCCCGCGCTCGCAGGCGTCACAAAACCTACGCCGTTCCCGCCAGCTTTCCAGCAATTTCGACGTTTCCGGCTAAGCCGTTGAAACGGCGGTATCTTCGCTTTCTACCCGGTTGACAAACAACATCTTGTATCTATCTTCCCCAAAATTGGGCGCCGCGCCTCGCCAAACGGCCCCAAAATCCGGCAGGATAGAGTTTCGATGCCCGACCCGAACGCGGCCGCCCAGGTGCCGCGACCGCCCGACTGCAACGCGGCCCTGGTGCTGGCGGACGGGACGGTTTTTTGGGGCCACGGCATCGGCGCGCCGGGCAAGGCGGTCGGCGAGGTCTGCTTCAACACCTCGATCACCGGCTATCAGGAGATTCTGACCGACCCCAGCTATGCCGGGCAGATCATCACCTTCACCTTCCCGCATATCGGCAATGTCGGGACCAACCCCGAAGACATCGAGACCACGACCCCCGCGGCGCGCGGCCTGGTGATCCGCGAGGCGATCACCGCGCCGGCCAATTACCGAGCCACCCAGGGGCTCGACGCCTGGCTCAAATCTCATGGCCTCACCGGGATTTGCGGCGTCGATACGCGGCGGCTGACGGGCCTCATTCGCGACAAGGGCGCGCCGAACGGGGTCATTGCCTACAGCCCCGACGGCCAACTCGACATCGCCGCAATGCAGCGGGAAGCGGCGGCGTGGCCGGGGCTCGAAGGCATGGACCTCGCGCTCGAAGTGAGCTGCCGGCAGAGCTACGAGTGGGACGAAACCACCTGGGCGCGCGAGAGCGGCTACGGCCGTCAGGAAAGGCCGCGGTTTCATGTCGTCGCCGTCGATTACGGCGCCAAGCGCAACATCTTGCGCTGCCTCGTCGATGCCGGTTGCCGGGTGACGGTGGTGCCTGCGCAGACGACAGCCGAAGAGATTTTCAAGCTCAATCCCGACGGCGTGTTTCTCTCGAACGGTCCCGGCGATCCGGCGGCGACCGGCATCTATGCCGTGCCCGCGATT
>JASHUW010000652.1 GCA_030039815.1 Alphaproteobacteria bacterium | reverse complement strand
GACCGTCTGATAGGCGGCCGCACTGATGAGCCCCCGCTCGGCGCCGCTCAAGGTCTCGTTGATCTGGGCGACCGCGTCGGCGATTTGCGCGTTCAGCGGGCTGTCGTCGGTCATGTCGCGGGCTCCCCGCCGGATCGCGCGGTTAGCACGCCGACCGCGCGCGCGGTGACGGCTTCCATCAGCATGTTGGCATGCTGTTGCTGGGTGACGGCGTTCGCCGCCGACAAGGCAAACGCCTGGCTGAGCGACGCATACAGCATGGCGAGCGCCTGGCCGGGCGCGTTGCCCAGCGTCGTGACGTTCGCCTGCGTGACGGCGTCGGTGATCTGGCTGTTGACGGCGGTGACGTCGGCCATGATCGGCGTTCCCTAACTCACGCCGACGGCGCGCCGGTGAGCAGGTTGACGCATTTGGCGGTGATCGCCTGCGCCAGCAGGTTGCTCTGCTGTTGGTTGCTCGCGGCGTTCTCGAACATGATGCCCTGCGAGTGCGCCAGCGCTTGATAGACCGCTCCCATCGCCATGGCGGGCGCGTCGCCCAGCACCTTGACGTTGGCTTGGGTGACGGCGTCGGTGATCTGACCGTTGACGGCAGTCGGTTCGGCCATGGCTGGTTCTCCTTAGTTTTTCCCGGTAAGCGCCTGGACGCATTTGGTCGTCACCGCCTGCGCCAATTGATTGCTCTGCTGTTGGGCGCTCACCGCGTTTTCGAACATGATGCCGATTGAGTGCGCGAGAGCCTGATAGACCGCTCCCATCGCCATGGCGGGCGCATCGCCCAGCACTTTGACGTTGGCTTGCGTGACGGAGTTGGTGATCTGGTCGTTTACCGCGGTCGGAAAGGCCATTGTTGTTCTCCGCGAACTTTAGGAGAGATGGTTCTTTGCAACTTACGGCGCAACATAGCCTCGGCAATTCGAGGAATCCGCTACTTTCCCCAACAATTGCAGATATCGCGCGCGGGCTTCTGTCGCGGCTGTTGGGATAGCGCCAGCGCATGACACAATCATGAAAGAGGGGGGTTGACGCCGCGCATCGACGACTTATTCTCATATCTAGCATAACTCAATGAGCCGGACGGCGGTCGTCTCCCGTCCGGCTTTTCCAGACCCAAGAAATGCTCAGAGTGAGTATAAGGAGGAGCCGTGCTTGAGACCTTGATCCCCAATTCCCGTCAGACGCCAAACCTGCCGCTGGCCGAGCTCTACCACCGGGTCGAGCGCCACGTGCCGGAAATCGAGTGGCCGGTGCTGGCGGCGGACATCGCCGCGATCCTGAAGCTGAAACGCGAGAAGAACGCGGTGGTGCTGGCGCATAACTACCAGACGCCGGACATCTTCCACACGGTCGCCGACATCGTCGGCGACAGCCTGGCGCTGGCGCGCGAGGCGGCGCGCACCGACGCCGACGTGATCGTGCTCGCCGGCGTCCATTTCATGGCCGAGACGGCGAAGCTGCTCAACCCCGAGAAGACCGTGCTGATTCCGGACATGAAAGCCGGCTGCTCGCTCGCCGAGTCGATCACCGCGGCGGATGTGCGGTTGCTGCGCGCCAGCCATCCGGGGGTGCCGGTGGTGACCTATGTCAACACCTCGGCCGCGGTGAAGGCGGAGAGCGATGTCTGCTGCACCTCGGGCAACGCCAAGAAAATCGTCGAGGCGCTCGGCACGCCGGAAGTCATCATGATCCCGGACGAGTATCTGGCGCGCAACACCGCGGCGCAGACCCGCGTCAAGATCATCGCCTGGAAGGGGCATTGCGAGGTGCATGAGCGCTTCTCGGCCGAGGATGTGCGCGAGCTGCGCGCCGGCCATCCCGGCGTCGTCGTGCTGGCGCATCCCGAATGCCCGCCCGAGGTCGTCGCCGCGTGCGACTTCACCGGCTCGACCGCGGCGATGGCCGATTATGTCGGGCAGAAGCGCCCGGCGCGCGTGGTGCTGCTCACCGAATGCTCGATGAGCGACAATGTCGCGTTGCAGTACCCCGATCTCGACTTCGTACGGCCGTGCAATCTCTGCCCGCACATGAAGCGCATCACGCTCGGCAATATCCGCCAGGCGCTGGAGAACATGACGCATGAGGTGACGGTGCCGGCCGAGATCGCCGCGCCCGCCCGGCGCGCCGTCGAGCGCATGCTGGAACTGGGCTGAGTCGTTTATCAGATGCGCTCGCCCATCCGGGCTCGCTACGGCGGCACGGATGTGCCGCCGCACTTGAAGGAAAAGACATGATCCGCCTGCTCGTCGAACCGATCGTCCACGCCGCGCTCGCCGAGGATCTCGGCCGCGCCGGCGACATCACCACCGACGCCGTCGTGCCGGCCGACGCGCGCATCGCCGCGGTCATCGCCGCGCGCCAGCCCGGCGTGCTCGCCGGGCTCGACGCGGCGCTGATGGCATTCGAGCTGCTCGACCCTACGCTCGCGTTGCAGCGCGTCGTCGCCGACGGCGCGCGGGTCGAACGCGGCCAGGCGGTGGCGCGCATCAGCGGTCCGGCGCGCCCGGTGCTCGCCGCCGAGCGCACCGCGCTCAACCTCCTATGCCGGCTGTCGGGTGTTGCCTCGGCGACCCGCTCGCTCGCCGACGCGATCGAGGGTCACAAGGCGAAGATCGTCTGCACCCGCAAGACCACGCCGGGCCTGCGCATCCTCGAAAAGGAGGCGGTGCGGCTCGGCGGCGGCGCCAACCATCGCTTCGGCCTCGACGACGCGATGCTGATCAAGGACAACCACGTCGCGATGGCCGGCGGCGTCGTCCCGGCGCTGCGTCGGGCCAAGGCGGCGGCCGGGCATCTGGTCAAGATCGAGCTCGAGGTCGATACGCTTGACCAACTCGAAGAGGCCCTCTCCGAGGGCTTCGATGCGGTGCTGCTCGACAACATGGACCCACCGACCTTGCGCCGCGCGGTGGAGATGGTGGGCGGCCGCGCGATCACCGAGGCCTCCGGCCGCATCACCCGCGAGACCGCGCCGGCGATCGCCGCCTCGGGCGTCGACCTCATCTCGTCGGGCTGGATCACCCACTCGGCGCCGATCCTCGACCTCGGCCTCGACGTCGCCGATTAGCCGCCATCGGCGCATGAAAAACCCCTCCCCGCGAACGGGGAGGGGTAGTTGGAGCATCCTGCGGAGTTATTAGCGGTACCAGCCGTAATAGCCTTGGGTGTAGAGCGGGCTATTGGGGTTGGTGTAGTAGCCGTAGGGCTGGCGCCACCAGTCGTGGTGCGGGGGCTGGACGATGCCGACATGGATGCCGCCGGGGCCGGCCCACAGGCGCACCGCCGCCTGGGCTGGCGCGGTGGGCATTGCCGCGGTGCCGAGCGCCAGCGCGGCGATCGCCGCGAGGCCAAGCCGACGGAACCAGCTGCTGTTCGATTTGAGGGACATCTGACCCTCCTCTTTTTCGCTCTGCGTGGCTCAAAGCAGCCACTCGATAAAGTATACGATACCGTTTCGTTTTTATCCCCGATCGCGCAAAAAATTTTTTGCCCAGCACAGGGCAAAGCGATCCTCTACTGGCAGCAGGTGTCCTCGGCCGCGTGCCACCGCCCGCCCGCATCGACCTGGCCGCCGGCCTCGTAGCGGTCATGCAGCCGCACCCAATCGGTCAGGTTGCCGCGGATGTTCTCCTGGCGGCCCTTCGGCGTCATGTCGAGCAGCGCATAGGCGCCGAGCACCACCTCGCCGCCGCGCGCGAATGACGAATAGGTATGGAAGATCGCGCCCGCCTCGTCCTTGTAGAAGATGCTGCGCCCCGACATTTCCTCGATCGGCGCCGCGCCCTGCCGATAGTTGTAGGTCGCCTGCCCGGCGGCGATCTGTTCGGGGGTGAACGACACGTTGAAGTCGTAGTTGAAGTCGCCGCCATGGGACGAAACCCAGCGGAAGCGCCATCCCATGCGCTTATGCGCCGCGGCGATCTCGGGATAGGGCGCGCGGGAGACGGCGACAAAGCTGACGTCGTGGCTTTCGAGATGCACGAGCATGCCGTCGAGATGGTCGGATTCGAACGAGCAGCCGACGCAAGGATCGGCCCATCCCGGTCCGAGCATGAAATGCTTGACGATCAGCTGGCTGCGCCCGGCGAACAGATCGCCGAGACTCATCCGCCCGTCGGGCCCGTCGAAGACGTATTCCTTGTCGATCCGTACCCAAGGCAGCGCGCGCCGCTCGGCGCTGAGCTCGTCGCGCAGCCGCGTCCATTCCTTCTCCTTGGCGAGCAGCGCCTTGCGCGCCTCGAGCCATTCCTCGCGCGACACGACTGGGTGATCCATCCGTCATCTCCCTTGCGTCAGGTATGCGGCAAAGCGATCGAGGCAGTCCGACCAGCCGTTGCGGTGGTCGTCGCGCGCGGCGACGGTCTCGAACAGCTCCTGCCGGAGCGTCAATTCGGTCTTCCCGCCGATGTCGCGAAAAGTCAGCGTCACCAGCGTTTCGTGGGTGGGATGCCCGGCTTCGTCTTCCCACGCATAGGTGAAGACCAGCCGCTCCGGAGGGGCGACTTCGCGGTAGACGCCACGCGCGCGATGCTCGGTTCCGTCGGGCGAGCGCATCACCCGACGCCAGGCGCCGCCGACCCGCGCGTCCATCGTGCACGACACCGACGTGAAGCCCTTTGGCCCCCACCATTGCGCGGCCGAGCGCTCGTCCGTCCACGCCGCGAACACCAGCTCGCGCGGCGCGTCGAACCCCCGCTTGATGACGAGAACGCGCTCGTCGCTCATCGCTTTTTCTCCGGCGACGGCGCGGTTTCCGGCGACTGCACGCGCTTCAAGTAGTCGGCCAGATTGTCGAGGCTCTCGTCCCAGAACCGGCGATAGGCGTCGAGCCATTCGGTCGCCTCTCTGAGCGCCTCCGGGGCCAGACGGCACGGCCGCCATTGGGCCGTGCGGCGGCGCGAGATAAGCCCGGCGCGCTCGAGCGTCTTGAGGTGCTTGGAGACCGCCGGCAGGCTCATCGCAAACGGCTCGGCCAGTTCAGTGACCGAGGCTTCGCCCGCGGCGAGACGCGCCAGGATCGCGCGCCGGGTCGGATCGGCGAGTGCGCCGAACACGGCGCTGAGCGGGTCGACCGTCATATTATGCCGTGAAGTTAAATAACCGGATAGTTAAGTACAAGTTGCAGCAGGGCCGGTCAATCTCGTCTTAGATTTTTTTGAGAAGCGATCTTGCCGGGCCCCTTGACCGATCCGGATCGAATTCCCATTTTAGGTTAAATTGGGCAATTTGCGAAAATAGCTATACCCGCTGGCCGCCAAAGGTGGCTGCGTCCTTCCATCTCACGGCGAACGCAACACGTTTAATTGACAGGCGGCCTGCTTTCGCGAAAGTTGGGCTGAAGCCGCTAAGACGGCTTTGCAGGGGGAGGAACACTTGGCCCAGTCAGC
>JASHUW010000651.1 GCA_030039815.1 Alphaproteobacteria bacterium | reverse complement strand
AACCAGACGAGCGCGCAAAGCACCAATGCGACCACCGCCATGTCAAACCTGCAATCGGCCAACATGCCACAGGTGCTGGCGAATTACAGCGAAGGCGTGACCGCATTGCAGGCGTCCGAGGAAGCTTTCGCCAAGGTGCAAAATCTGACGCTATTCCAGTATCTGCTGCCTTGAGAAAACGCATGTCGCGACGATTGTCAGCGTGACGAATTTAGAGAATTCGTGGTAACATCGTGGCCTGGGTGGGAAAGCTCCGGCATGAATGACATAACGATCGCCGGAACGGCGACGGGCGGGTCGCGGGCGATGCGCGGTAGCGATGGAAGCGCACTCGCCGGGTCGACCGCAATTTTCGTGCTCGGCATGCACCGCAGCGGCACGTCGGCGCTGACCGGCATGTTGCATCGTCTCGGCGTCGCCCTCGGACAGCACCTGATGCCGGCGAGCGAGGACAATCCGCGCGGCTATTGGGAAAACGCTGATATCGTCGCCGTGCATGAGCGCCTGATGGGGGCGCTCGGCTGGACTTGGGATGACATCCGCTCGCTGCCTGCCGGCTTTGAGTGGAGCGAGCCGGCAGAGCAAGCCGCGCGTGAGCTGCTGGCTCTTGCCCAGCGCGATTTTGCCGGGGCCGCTCTTTGGGGGCTCAAGGACCCGCGGCTCTGCCGGCTCATGCCGCTATGGTCGGCGCTATCGGCGGCCGCGGGCGTGACCCCGCGCTACGTGCTCGCGGTACGCCACCCGCTCGACGTTGCCGCCTCGCTGACCGCGCGAGACGGCATCGGCACGGCGCGCGGACTTCTGCTCTGGCTCGGCCACCTGCTCGACGCTGAGCGGGCGACGCGGGGCGCCCGCCGCGTGGTCGTGCATTACGAGGACCTGATTGGCGGGCGCGGCTGGCGTGGCATCGCCGATGAGATCGCTCAGGCGCTCGGTGTCGCGTGGCCGCATGTTGACGCGGCCGCAGTCGATGCGTTCCTGGCGCCGTCGCTGCGCCGTCGCCGCACGAGCGATGCCGCTGTGGGCACCCTGCCGGGCTGGATCGCCACGGTCTACGACGCGTTCCGCGCGCGCGACCCATGCCTTGCGGCGATATGCGACAACGTCGGCCGTGAGCTGACCGTCGCCGGCGAACTGTTCGTGCCGGCGCTTGATGAGGCGCTGCATGCTCTCGGCGAATTGCGCACCGAAAAGCAGGCGCAAGATCGCGCCGTGGTCGAACTGGCCCAGCGCCTCAACCGCGCTCAGCACGAGGCAGGCGAGCTTCGCGATCGGTTGCAGCGGGTGTTGACTGACGCGGCGGCAGCGAAGCAGCAAGAAATCATCGCGCGATCGGTCGAGAACAAGCGCCTACCGCAGATGCTCGGCGTCGAGGACGCGTTCCCACGCTGGGTGATGGCGCGCAACTTTACCGCCGCAGCGCGTTCAGATTGGGTGGCCGAGCGGGTGGCGCAGTGGGACGTCGTCCCGAAGCTTGCCCTCGGCGTGATCCTGCCGCAGGGCGGCGAGGGGAGTCTGGCGTTGACGCTACGCTCGCTCGGCTCGCAGACCGTCGGGCACTGGGAGCTGCACATCGTCGCCAAGACCGATCCTCCGGTCGCCCTCGATGCCGAGCCGCGCATCCTCTGGCATCGCGCCGCCGACCCTGCCGCGGCCGAGCTGAACCGCCGACTTTCCGCCTCGAACGCCGATTTCGTGGCGCTCATCGATGCCGGCGATCAGCTGGCGCCGCATACGCTGTTCTCGCTCGCCGACGCATTCTTCCGTCACCCCGAGTGGCAGGCGCTCTACACCGACGAGGCACGCATTGACCCGCAAGGCATGCTGTCGAACCCGCATTTCAAGCCCGACTTCAACCTCGACCTGATGCGTGGCCTGCCTTATGTCGGCGCCCTGGTGGCGGTGCGTCGCGAGCTGTTCGCCGCGATGGATGGGTTCGATCCCGTATGGGATGGGACCGAGGAATACGATCTCGCCCTTCGCCTTGCCGAACGGCTCGGGCCGGAAGGGTTCGGCCATATCGCCGACGTGCTTTACCACCGGCTAACCACCTCCGGCCGTTCGCTTCGTTCGGCCGCCGAGATTTGCGCCGACATGCCGAAAATCGTCCAGGCGCATCTCGACCGCCTGGGCATCGCCGCGACCGCCGAGCAGAGCGTCCCGGCCCATACCTGCCGGGTGCGTTACCGCCATGACGGGCCAGAGCCGCTCGTCTCGATCATCGTGCCGACCAAGAATCAGGTGGCGATGCTGAGGCGGTGCGTCGAAAGCGTGCTGAAGCTCACCGCTTACGAGAATTACGAAATCATCATCGTCGACAACGGCAGCGACGAGCCGGCGGCCTGCGCCTACCTGCAATCGATCGAGGACAAGGTCGCCGAGATCGGCAGCCGAGTCCGGGTGCTGCGCGCTCCCGGCTCATTCAATTTCTCGGGCCTGAACAACCGCGCGGTGCGTGAGAGCGCCCAGGGCGAATATCTTTGTCTTTTGAATAACGATGCCGCGCCGCTCGATGCCGGCTGGCTCGGCGAGCTGATGACGCTGGCGCGGCGCCCCGATGTCGGCGTCGTCGGCGCCAAGCTGACCTATCCCGACGGCCGTCTGCAGCACGCCGGGGTGATCCTCGGCATCGGCTACGGCGCTCCCGCCGAGCACCCCTATAATGGGGAGCCGGGCAATTCGATGGGCTATTGGGGCCGTTTGCTGGTGCCGCAGGATTTGTCGGCGGTGACCGCAGCGTGCTGCGTGACCCGGCGCGCGCTGTGGGAAGAGTTCGGCGGCTTCGACGAGGAAAGCTTCGCGGTCTCCTACAACGATGTCGATTACTGCCTGAAAGTGCGCGCGGCGGGCTACCTCGTGGTTTGGACACCGCATGCCCGGCTGCTGCACGACGCCAGCGTCAGCCAGAAAGCGAATGTCGAGGGGAAAGCCACAGCCGAGCGCAATGCCCGTTACGCGGCCGAACAACTCGCAATGTTCCGCAAATGGATGCCGCGGATCGCCTTCGACCCGGCATATAACCGGAATTTCTCGTCATGCGGCTCCGGCTTTGCGATCGAAACGGAGAGCGCACCCACCTGGGACCCGGAGTTCCGCCCGCGCGAGCGTGTACTGGTTTATTCCGCGGACCGCGAAGGGTGCGGCGAGTATCGCGTCATCGCGCCGAGCCGGGCGCTGTTCACGGCGGGTCTCGTACACGCCTACGAGACGATGCGGCTGATGACGCCGCCCGAAATCGCTCGGATGGCGCCTGACAGCATCGTTTTTCAGCGCCAGCTAGAGCTTGGCCAGATCGCTGTCATCGAGACGGTCAAGAACACCAGCAGGACGTTCCGCGTTTTCGAACTCGATGACCTCATCACTAACCTGCCGCCAAAAAGCGCGCATCGCGCCAACATCGCCGCCGACATTGCCCAGCGGCTGAAACGCGCTCTGGCGCTGTGCGACCGGTTCGTCACCAGCACCGAGGCGCTGGCACGCGCCTACGGCAAGATGTGCGACGAGGTCGTGGTTGCCCCCAATCGCCTCGAGCAAGCGCGTTGGCTGGGGCTGCGCAGCGGTCGGCGCGAGGGCGGCAAGCCGCGCGTCGGCTGGGCCGGCGCAGTGGGTCATCTAGGCGATCTTGGCATCATCGCCTCGGTCGTCGAGGCGACCGCAAAAGAAATCGACTGGATCTTCCTCGGCATGTGCCCCGATGCGCTGCGGCCGTTCGTGGCCGAATTCCACCCGTGGGTCGCGCTTCACGATTACGCGGCGAAGCTCGCCTCGCTCGACCTCGATCTCGCGGTTGCGCCGCTCGAACTGCACCCGTTCAACGAAGCCAAGAGCAACCTGAGGCTGCTCGAGTATGGCATTGTCGGTTATCCCGTGTTGTGCACCGACATCTTGCCTTACCAGTGCGGTCTGCCGGTGGTCCGCACCGGGAACCGACACCGCGACTGGGTACGTCGGCTGCGCGAGTTGGTGGCCGACCGTGCGGCGCTGCGGCGCGCCGGGAATACGCTACGCGAGGCGGTGATCCGCGACTGGATGCTTGAGGATCATCTCGACGAATGGCGGCGGGCCTGGTTGCCTTAGCCTCAGCCTCGCGGAAGGTGGCGGCGGGGATCTTGGATTCCCGCAGTTTTGTCATTTGCCTAAAATACGACCATTTAGTCCGCAAAACGCGCTCAACCACTGCAACAAAATCGGAAAGCGTCCGTCTCCTTTGGAGTGAACGGCCCGCCGCCGACGCCAAGCCATCCCGGCTCGGCCGCCGGTTGCGTGGTCACCCCAGTCCGCGCCGGGAAGCGTCCCGGGCCGTCGGCAGTAGGAGGCAAGCGATGCTATCCGGCGTTATCAATACCAACGTCAATGCTCTTTACGCATTGAATTCACTGGCGAACACGACGAACACCACGAGCACCCTCGAGCAGGAGCTCTCGACCGGCCTGTCGATCAACAGCCCGGCCGACAATCCCGCGGGTTACATCGCGGCGCAGGGTTTCACGGCTCAGCTCGGCGGCGTCACCCAGGCGACGGCGAACGCAAACCAGTCGATCTCGCTGGTGCAGACCGCCGACGGCGCGATCACCCAGCAGGTCAACATTCTCCAGAATATCCTTTCGATCGCCTCGCAAGCGGCGAACGGCGGCTCTACCTCGGCTCAGCTCGCCGCGCTGCAGCAGGTCGTCTCGCAGCTGGTGACGCAGATTTCGTCGATCTCGAGCCAGACCAATTTCAACGGCGTCAGCCTGCTCAACGGTAACTTCCAGGGCATTAACTTCCAAGTTGGCCCGCAAGCCGGCCAGACGATCGGCCTGAGCATCGCGAACACCGCGTCGAATCAGATCGGGGCGTACCAATCCTCGGTCGCCGGCGCGCTTTATACCACGACCGGTTCGGCCACAGGCGGCGTCGCGGACAACACCGGTAATGCGTACACCATCACCCAGGGCACGACCGCCGCCGCCAATGGCGCGTTCACCGCGGCCGCCGTTGGGGTCTCCGGCTCGGCGGGCAACGCGGCCTTCACGGTGTCGTCGAACTCCGAGTCGGCGCTCGGCGTGTCGCAGTCCATCAACGCCAATACGTCGAAGAC
>JASHUW010000650.1 GCA_030039815.1 Alphaproteobacteria bacterium | reverse complement strand
TCCACGACGCCAGGACGTCATAGGCGGTGAGCGTCGCGCCGTCGGCGAACTTGACCCCCTGGCGGATCTTGAAGGTGTAGGTCTTGCCATCGTCGGTCGGCTTCGGCATCTCGGTGCACAGATCGCACACCATGTCGGGCGAGCTGGGGTCCAGCGGATTGGCGCGGATCAGGGTCGAGTAGAACGGCGCCGCGGCGTGGATCGTCGCGTAGGTCTCCTCGCGCTGCGCGTCAAAGCTCGGCGGGGCGTCGGCCGGGATCATGTAGACGAGCGTGCCGCCGCGCTTCGGGGTCTCATCCGCCTCGGCCGACGCGGCGAAGACGAGAAGCGTGCTGGCGACCAGTGCATGCAAAAGTACGGATTTCATGCCCCCTCCCGTTCCCTACTTGTCGAGCCAGATCCTCGCCAGATCCTGGTTGATGAAGTGCGTCGGCGCGATCTTGAAGCCTTTGACGTACGCGCGGTACGGCACGATGCGGTGCCACCACAGCACCCACATCGCGTGCGCCTCAGTGTCGAGCATGTATTTCTCGAAGTCGCGCATCTCAGCGCGCTGCTTCTGGGGATCGCTTTCGTGCAGCGTCGTGTCGTAGAGCGCGACCGCCTTGGGGTCGTCGTAGCGCGCGTAGTTTTCCGCGTCGACCGAGGCCGGCAGGAATTTCTGGATGTCCATCAGCGGGTTGACGATGCCGTAGCCGGGCGCCTCGACGACGACGTCGAAATTGCCGTTGCGCATGCTGTCGAACCACGGGCCGGTCGGCACGACCTTCTGCGTCACATGCAGGCCGATCTTGCTCCACTGGTCGATGAGCCAGGTCGCGACGTATTTGTAGGGCTGGTCGACATTGCGGTTGAGCAGCTCGAATGAGAGTCCCTCGGCGCCGGCCTCCTGCAACAGCCGGCGCGCCTCGGCGCGCGACTTCTCGATGTCGGGCCAGTAGCCGGCGATCTGCTGCAACTCCTCCTTGGTCGCGGCGAGCGGCGAGCCGGGATAGACGATGCCGCCGACGGTCTGCACGATCGCGATCTTGCTGAGCGCCGGCGCCTCGCCCCAGCGATCGACGGCGAGGGTCAGCGCGCGGCGCACCCGCGGGTCGTCGAACGGCTTTTTCTGGTGGTTGCAGGTGATCGCGCTGCCGACATCCCAGTCGCCTTCCTGCACCGCGAGCTGGTCGCCGAGCGCGCTCTTCAGCTCGTCGCGCGCCGAGGGCGGCATGCCGCGGAACTCGATCGCGGCGCGGTCGCTGCGGATCGCGTCGACGCGCGTCGCCTGCTTGTCGGCATAGATGCCGGTGAAGCCGTCGAGATAGGGCAGGTTCGGGTCGTAATAGTCCGGGTTGCGCACCCCGGTGACCGACTGGCCGGTCTCGTAATGCACGAACTTGAAGGGGCCGGTGCCCATCACGTTCGTCTCGTACCAGTGCGGGTCCTTGTCGAGGATCTTCTTCTCGTAGACCCAGTTGAACGGGCTGGCGATCGCTGGCAGGAACGCGGTGGTGGCGAATTTGAGATGGAAGACGACGGTCTCGGGATCGGTCGCCTCGACCTTGTCGACCATCATGTAATTGCTGACCCTGGGGCTCAGCACGCCCGGCGGCGGGAAGATGATCTCGTTGAAGGTGGCGACGATGTCGTCGGCGGTCAGCGGCGTTCCGTCGTGGAACGTGACGCCCTGGCGGATCTTGAAGGTCCAGGTCTTGCCGCCGTCGCTCTGCGCCATCGAGGTGCACAGGTCGCAGACGATATCGGTGGTCGAGGACGGGTTGTCGGGGTTGATGCGCACAAGCAGGCTGTAGAATGGCGCGAAAGCGTGCACCGTCGCGAAGGTGCTTTCCCGGTGCCCGTCGAAGCTCGGCGGCGCGTCCGCCGGAATAAGATAGGTGAGCGTGCCGCCACGCTTCGGGGTTTCGTCAGCGGCGAGTGCGGGAAGTACGCAAGCCACATAAAACGCGGCTGCCACAACGTTCGCCCGCGCGAGCATATGCCTCATCGCCGACCTCCCTGTTCTCCGTATTCGCCTCCCCCGGGCTTGACCCGGGGGTCTACGAATAGGTTGTTACTTATTCGTGGATGGCCGGATCAAGTCCGGCCAAGGCGCTCTAACGAACTAATATTACTTACTTATCGAGCCAGATCGTCGACAGGTCCTGGTTGATGTAATGGCTCGGGCTGATCTTCCAGCCTTTGACATACGAGCGGTAGGGGATGATCCGGTTCCACCAGATGATCTGCGTCGCGTGGGCCGCGGTATCCATGATGTACTTCTCGAAATCGACCATCTCGGCGTGCTGCTTCTGGGGGTCGGTTTCGTGCAGCACCGTCTCGTAAAGCTCGGTCGATTTCGGGTCGGGCGCGCCGCCCATGTTCTCCTGGCTGCCCGGCAGATAGGGCTGCACGTCGAGCAGCGGGTTTACGATCGCGTGGCAGATCGGATAGTGCACGACCGCGAAGTCGCCTGAGCGCATGTCGGCGAACCACGGCCCGGTCGGCACGACCTTTTGCGTCACGTGCAGGCCGATCTTGGACCACTGATCGACGAGCCAGATGCCGATGTATTTGTAGGGCTGGTCGACATCGCGATTGAGCAGCTCGAAGCTCAGATTGTCGGCGCCGGCCTCATGCAGCAGCTTCTTGGCTTCGGCGCGCGACTTGTCGATGTCGGGCCAGAACCCGGCCATCTGCTTGAGTTCATCGTCGGTCGCGGCGAGCGGCGAGCCGGGGAAGACGATGCCGCCGACCTTCTTGACGATGGCGATCTTCGACAGCGCCTGCGACCCGCCCCAGCGATCGATCGCCAGGCTGAGCGCGCGGCGGACGCGTGGGTCGTCGAAGGGCGGCTTCTTCTCGTTGAAGAACAGGTCGCTGCCGCAGTTCCACGGGCTTTCCTGGATGGTGATCTGGTCGCCGAGGTCCTTCTTCAGCTCGTCGGCGGCGGAGGGCGGCAGGCCGCGGAACTCGATCGCCGCCTGGTCGGAGCGGATCGCCGCGACGCGCGTCGCCTCCTTTGGCGCGAAGACGCCGACGATGTGGTCAAGATGCGGCAGCCCCTTGTGGTAGTAGTTCGGGTTCTTCGAACCCTTGATGGTCTGGCCGACATCGTAGCTGTCGAAATAGAACGGGCCGGAACCC
>JASHUW010000649.1 GCA_030039815.1 Alphaproteobacteria bacterium | reverse complement strand
TCATCTGCCGGCTTCGCATCCCCCGCTTGCGCGGTTTCGGCAGCGGCCGCCGGCCTTGCCTCGCCAATAACGCTTTCGATCTGGTGGATGACCCGCCCGATCGCATGCTCCCAATCCTCGAACACGTCGATCCACTGCCGCGTCGCAAACTCATAGGCGAAGGCGTCGTCGGGGGTGACGTCCTCGACGCGAATCGGGATCACCACCAGCCGGCTCTGCCCGGCGAGCACCAGCTCCTTCTTGATCTCCTCGGAGTTGTTGGCGTTGCTCGAAAACACCAGCACCATGATCTTCGCGGTGCGGATCGCGCGCACGACCTGCGCCTGGAAATTTTCGCCGGGGCCGATGTCCCGGCTGGCGATCCAGCAGGGGAAGCCGCGATTTTCGATCGCGGTGCAGATCGCCTCGGCGGATTTCTGATCCTTCGAGGAATAGCTGATGAAGATCGGCATCACGTTCAGCGCCTCGGAAGTTGCGCCGCGGACGATTTTATCCACTGCGCGATGATAGCAATGCGCTGGGGCGTCCGAACGCGAATTCTACGTTAGCAAATGCGGTTTAGTTCGCCCCCAGGGCTTCCGGCGGGGCTTCCGGGGCGTCTTTCGGCCCGGCCGCGATGCCGGCGTCGTGCAGTCGGCCGATCTCCGCCGCCGACAGGCCCAGCACGCGGCTCAGCACCTCGTCCGTGTGTTGGCCGAGCAGCGGCGCCGGGCGGGTCGGCTGGCGCGGCGCGGCGCCGAAATCGAGCGGCAGGCCGGGTGCGAGGTAGCGGCCGATCCCCGGCTGGTCGATCTCGGCGAAGAGCGGGTTCGCGGTCGAGCAGCGCGAGTCGGCGTTGACCAGCGTCGCGAAATCCTGGAACGGCCCCCACAGCACGCCGCTGCCTTCGAACGCCGCCGCGATCTCGCCAAGCGATCGCGCCGCGCACCACGGCGCGACGATGTCGGCGATCGCGTCGCGTGCCGCGAAGCGGCCGGCCTCGGTGTCGAGATCGACACCGAGCCGCGGTCCCAGCGCCGCCAGCGCGTCGCTCAAGCCTGTCGCGCGGCCGAGCGCGCGCCACTGCCGCGGCGTCAGCGCGATGATCATCACCCGCTGTCCGTCGGCGGTCGCGAAATCGCGGCCGAAGCTGCCGTAGAGGTCGTTGCCGAGCGGCGGCCGCGACGTGCCGTTGACCTGCACGTCGCCGATGTAACCGAGATGCCCGACCATCGCCAGCATGACGTCGGCGAGCGCGGCGACGACTTCCTGGCCGGCGCCGGTGCGCGTGCGATGCCGCTCGGCGGCGAGCAGCGCGGTCGTGAGATAAAGCCCGGTCGCCACGTCCCACGCCGGCAGCACATTATTGATCGGCCGGGTGCCGTCCCCCGTCACCAGTGGAAAGCCGCTCGCGGCGTTGACCGTGTAGTCGACCGCGGCGCTGCCGTCGCGATTGCCGATGAGGCGCAGCAGGATGACGTCGTCGCGCGCCGCCTTGAGGCTCGCGTAGTCGAGGCCGGGGAGCGGCGGCAGATTGGTCAGCACGATCCCCGCGCCAGGTCCCGGTGCGGTGGCGATGGCCTTCGCCAGTTCGCGGCCTTCGGGCTTGTCGAGCGCCAGCGCGACCGAGCGTTTGGCCTTGTTGAGCCCCGCCCAATAAAGGCTCGCGCCGCTCGCGGTGACCGGCCAGCGGTGATGGTCGATCCCGCCCTTCAAGGGGTCGATGCGGATCACCTCGGCGCCTAGCTGCGCCATCGTCATGCCGCCCAGCGGCGCGGCGACAAAGGCCGAGAATTCGACGATGCGCAGATCGGCGAGAAGCTGGTTCATGCCTCCTATTCAGCCGGAACCGGCTGGGCCGCGCAATCCTTGGCCAACGAACTTCTCCCATAGTGACCGCACGTCATCGTGGTAGCCGGCGGTCACCGCTTCCGCAAACGGGCGGCCGTCCAAAATGGCGTTCATCATGCGGTCGAAACCCGGTCCGTCCGACTCTCGCAGGTAATTCACGAACATTCTGGCTTCTCGATAGGCCAACACGGTGGGATACCAAGGCGGCCGGTGTTCGGGTTCTTTTTCCAGCGGAATGTCGATCCACTGTGACAGGCCGCCGGTATCGTTGATGACGATCGCCTCGCCGCGCTGGATTGCGGCTCGTGCTTCGTCGTCGCTGACGAATTCGGCGCCCCCGCCGCCCGACACCATGACCGCCAGGCCTTCCTTGAACCAGTTCGGCAGATAGATGTAGTCGTATTCGCCGATCCAGCCCTGGATGTGCCCATGCGAGAGCTCGTGCGTCAGGATCGCGCGCAGACGCCAGTGTTGCGGCCCGAACAGCTTCGGCAACAGGTTCACCCCGCCGAAGATCGTGTCGCCCACGGGAACCGTGGAACCGATGCCGTTTGCCGCCGCGAAGGCGTCCGGTGTTGCGTACACGCCGATGATCACGGGATGCGCGAAGGGCCGGCCATGCACGGCTTCGACCCGCGCGATGGCGTCGGGGAGCAGCGCGGCGACGTCTCGGGCAAAATCCTCGGCACCTGGCTGATAGTGCACCTGGCTGTCGGATGAGAGCGCCGGCATCCGATCGGGCAGGTTCCACAGGCCCGAGATCAGGTGGCGCGACTTCGGCACCGCAAGAGCAGCTCCCGCGCCAGTGGCGATCAGCGCCAAGGGTGCTCCGACCACCGCCAGGAAAATGCGCCGCCGCATCTCCCGCGACCACTATTCGGCCGGCAGCGCCGCCAGCGGAG
>JASHUW010000648.1 GCA_030039815.1 Alphaproteobacteria bacterium | reverse complement strand
TCGCTCGGCAGCGGCGTCGCATGCGTCCACGGCGGGGGCAGCCCGGGCAGATGCGCCGCGAGCCGGCCGAGCGCCTGCTCGGCAAGCCGGCGATAGGTGGTGAGCTTGCCGCCGAACACCGACAGCGCCGGCGCCCCAGCCTCATTCAGCTCGAAGACGTAGTCCCGGCTCGTCGCCGAGGCGCTCCTCGACCCGTCGTCATGAAGCGGACGCAGCCCGGAATAGCGCCACACCACCTCGCCCGGCTCAGGCGCGCGCTTGAACCAGCGGCCGACCGCGCGGCAGAGATACGCGATCTCTTCGTCGCTCGGCGGCGCGGCGGGCGGCGCGGCAGCGGCGACCTCGGTGGTGCCGATCAGCGTGTAATCGCGCTCATAGGGGATCGCGAAGACCACCCGCCGGTCGTCATTCTGTAAGAGATAGGCGTGGTCATGCGCATAGAGCCGCGGCACCACGATGTGGCTGCCCTTGTCGAGGCGCAGCCGGGCGCGGCTCGCGAGCCCGGCGCGGCGCAGCACCTCCGGCACCCACGGGCCCGCGACATTGACGAGGATGCGCGCCGCAGCCTCGCGCTCGCGTCCATCCGCGCCGCGCAGTGTCGCGCGCCACACTCCGTGATCGCGGCGCGCCCCGACGAATTCAGTGCGAGGGAGGATTTCGGCGCCGTGCCGGGCCGCGTCGCGCGCATTGGCGATGGTGAGCCGGGCGTCGTCGACGATGCAGTCGGAATAGACAAAGCCGCTCGTCACCGCGTCACGCAGCGGCGCGGCGAGCGGGCTATCGACACCCTTGGCACGTAGATCGACCGCTGCCGAGCCCGGCAGCGACCGCGCGCCGCCAAGCCGGTCGTAAAGGAATAGCCCGGCGCGCAGCATCCAGCGCGGCCTCAGGCCCGGCCCGTGCGGCAAGACAAAGCGCATCGGCCGCACCAGGTTCGGCGCGATGCGCAGCAGCACCTCGCGCTCGGCCAGCGATTCGCGCACCAGGCGGAACGCGCCGTGCTCCAGGTAGCGCAGCCCGCCATGGATCATCTTGCTCGAGGCCGACGACGTCGCACTCGCGAGGTCGCCCTTGTCGCACAGCAGCACCTTGAGTCCGCGGCCCGCCGCGTCGCGCGCGATGCCGACGCCGTTGATGCCGCCGCCGACGATCAGCAGGTCGACAATCTCGGTCATCGCGACGGCGCCCTCATCGCCGGCCAGCATAGCACTCTCGCCGATTGCGCGAGCGGGTGGGTTGGTCATAGGGTCTGCGGCCCGATCGAGGAGGAGGCCTGACGTGCGGAAGACCGGCATTTTGACCGTGGCAGCGGCGATCGTGACCCTGGCGGGCGCGGCGCCTGCGTTCGCGGACTTTGGCGCGATCGCCTACGATCAGGCGACCGGCCGCTACGGCTTCAGCTGGAACCAGCCGACGCAGGACCGCGCCAACGCGCTGGCACGCAAGGATTGCGGCTCCGATTCATGCCGCCTCATCCCGGTGCCGCCGGCCAAATGCGGCGCGCTCGCGACCACCGACAATCCCAAGGAAAGCAACGCCTGGGCTGCCGCGATCCGCGATCAGAAATCGGCGGCGGAGCTCGGCGCGATGCAGGATTGCCAGAAACGCACCGCCGGCCAGTGCAAAGTCCGCGGCAGCGAATGCAACCGCTGACGTAGACCCCCGGATCAAGTCCGGGGGAGACGAGAATTTTGAGTTCGGTTGAGCCTCACGCGACAGCGTCCTACCCTGAAACGAGGTCGACCAGCGCTTCCGCCAGCGCGCCGTCCGGGTGCGCCAGTGTTTCGAGCGCGGTGAAATGGTTGGCGCCGTCGATCGGCAGGAGTTCGCCGGCAAGCCCGCGCTCGACCCAGGCCTGCGCGAACTCGACCGACTGCCGGCGGAGTTCCGGAAGCTCGCCGGTGCCGTAGGCGACGATCAACTCGCCCGCCATCGGCGGAAGATGCAATAGCGGGCTGTTGCGTTCAGATTCCTCGAGATCGAGGCCGAGCTTTTCATTCAAATAGCTGAGCCGGATCGGTTCGAGATCGTAGAGCCCGCTGATCGCGAGGCCGCCGCGCACCACGCGCAGCGGCATCGTCATCGCCGTCAAGTGTCCGCCCGCCGACCAGCCCGACACATAAAGCCGGCTCGCATCGGCACCGAAATCGCCAAGCCGCTCGGCGAGAGACTGCACGCCGCGCTGCACCTCGCCAACGATGCGGTCAAGCCGCGCTTCCGGCGCCAGCGTATAGCCGATCAGCGCGAAATTGAGGCCGAGCGAGAGCGGCCCCTCCGCAAGGAAGGAGAAATTCTCCTTGGCGTTCATCTGCCAGTAGCCGCCATGGATGAAGGCGAGCGTCGGCGCCTTCGGGTCGGTGGCGGGGAAGAAATCGAGCCGCTCGCGCGGCGCCGAGCCGTAGCGCACATCGAGATGCGCCTTGCGTTCCTGCCGCACCCGCGCGCTGCGCGCCGCCCAGTCGGCGACGATCGCGTCGCGCTCCTTGACCGCCGCGCCGTTATTGTAGGCGGCGTCGAGCTGGGCGCGGTCCATTCCGCGATAGAGCATATCCACGTCCTCCGTCAGCGTGCCACGCCGAGCGCGGTCGCGAGCGAGGCGCGCGCCACCCAGGCGGTATTGTGTGCCGGCGCCTTGTTGGCATCGTAGCCGCCGAAATAAACCGCCGCATCACCGGCGAAAGGCGACGCGGCGATCGTGCGCACCGCGACCAGCGGATGCCCGAAATTGGCGGCGACCTGGTGCAGGCGATATCGCCCGCCCGGATCGCGGACCAGATACCAGGCACCGGATTCCACTTGGCCGTAACCGACATCGACGAGTGCATGGCCAGCCGCGGCGGGGACGGTGCGCGGGATGAACGCCATGACCCCCATCAGCACCGAGCCGCCGACCTTCGCCATGTCGTTGTAGGCGACGATCGTGTAGTTGGGTCGCATGCCCCAGGCGCTGCCGAGGAAATCGTCGGCGTCCAGTTCGGTCGTCTCGCCGCCGTTACGTGGATCGATCCGTACGATGCGGCTGGCATTGCCTTCGACCGCCGCGAGCAGCACCTCGCCGCCGGGGCCGGGCACCGCGGTCAATCCGCGCAGCCCGGTTTCCGAATGGCCGGGCCGCGGGTTGGTGTAGACGAGGCGCCATTGCGGCGCGGCGCCGTCGATCCGCTCATAGACATGCTGACCGACAGTGGCATAGAGCTGGCCGTTGGCCTCGGCAAAGCTGGGGACGCGCAGATAGCCGTTGCGGCCGGATATTCCCTCCGCCGGGACCTGCGATAGGTCGAGCTCGGGAGCGGCGCCCCAGCGAATCCGACCGGCCACCGCCGGATCGTAAGTGCCGCTGAAGATGCCGCGCGGATCCTGCCCCGCGAAGACCAAGTCCACGCCGGTAACCCGGTCGCGATGTTGTCCGAAGCTGCGGATTTGCGGCAGGAAGTTCGGGTCCCGCCGCTCTTGCGCAAGCGTCATGGGAAGCCACGCCCCGGTGGCGTCGTCGCGCGTGAAGACCCGGGTGGCGCCGGTCAAATCCCAGGTCGAGGCGACGAGCAAGGATACCGGGCGCGGCAGCGCCGCGCCGCGAGCATCCGTGGCAAAGTTGACTTCGAATAGGGCGCCGACCGCAAGGTCGCGCGGCCGGCCATTGCCCATGCGCTCGTCGAATTGGTGGTCGACGCGCCATGATCCGCCCGGCGCGTCGAGCGCGAGGATTTGCGCACCCTGCACCCCTTCCGGACCAGGACGATCCTCCCAATAGCCGTTGCCTGCGAAAAGCCTACCGCCATGCGCGACGAGGAGGCGCATCTCGGTGCCGCCCATGAAGCGGCCGGCAGCGTCGCGCCCGCCGGCGATGTAAGAAAGTTGAAAATCATCCGCCGCTGCCGGCTCGCCGAAGGCGCAGGCGCCCAGCAAGACGAGCCATGCCAGTCGGCGCATCGCTTAGGTGCCGATCGCCAGCGGCGCGGTCAGCTTGGTCAAGAGCGCGATCACCGAGAGCGGGGTCATCTTGCCCGTCTTGGGGTTTTCGAGGCTCGGCACGTTCTCGATCTGAAACGAGAAGCGCGCGGCATCGGCCTCGACCTCGATGCGGTGAATGTTGCGGTCGACCGCCGGGTCGGCCCAGATGTCGATCATCGTGCGGTCGGGCCCGACGCCCGCCATCGCCAGCGCCGCCGCGACATTGACGTTCGCGGGAAAGCCGCGCGCAGCCTCCCGCGCGCTGCCACTAAACACGAGCTTCGCCTCGGTGAGGCCCGTCACGCGGATGTGGTGTTCGACCAGATAGGGTGCGCCCTCGAGCCCGGCGGGCGGCTTGCGGGTGATCATCTGCACCGATTTGATGCCGCCGCCCAAGGCCGCGGCCTGCACTGCGTCGAGCGCCAACAGCGCGCCGGTCGGCACCAGGATGCGCCCGCCCTGCCGCCGCGCCAGCTCGACCAGGTCATAATTGTCGAGCAGCGCGCCGCACGACAAGGTCACCAGCGTGCGGCCGTGCGCCAGCGCCGGTTCGGCGAGGTCGCGCAAATGCGTTGCCGGCGCGCATTCGACGATGATGTCGGCGTTCTCCCACAGCCGGTCGAGCGGCAGCACCGGGACGGGATGTGCAAAGCCCGCAAGAGCGGCTTCCGCCCGCGCCGTGTCGCGCGCCGAGACCGCGGCGAGAGTGAGCCCGGGAATGCCGCGCCCATCCGGACCGCGATCCAGCGCCTCGGCCACCACCTTGCCGATCGCCCCGAACCCGCCGATCGCGACGCGCAAGACCATCAGCGCACCCTCCTCCTAGCCCGGCTCGCCTTCGATGATGAAGAGCCGCGAATTGGCCGAACGCTGGCGCAGCGGGATCGCATCGCTGTACGCGGCGCCGTGGTACCAGCGCTCGGCGTCTTCGAGGCTGTCGAAGCGGAGCATGACGATGTCGCCGACCGGCGCGGTGCCTTCCTTGCTGTGGGCCTTGGAACGAGCGAGGAACTGGGCGCTGGTTCCACCCAGCGTCGGCACCGCCTTGGCGACATAATCCTGAAACACGGCCGGGTCGGTGACCTCGACCTCGGCGATCACATAGGCTGGGCGTTTCTCGGCCATGGCATGTCTCCCGCGAACTCAGTGGATGCCGCTGATGATATAGACCCGCGACGTCGCCGCCTTCTGCCGCAACGCCGCGAGGCCCGCGTATTCGGGCGAGTTGTACCACTGGTTGGCGTCCTGCGGGCTGGCGAAAGCGATGAGCGTGACAACGCCGTCGGCCGGCGCGCCCTCGCGCACATCGGGCAGCGCGCGCGCCACGACGCGGCCGTGATAGGGCGCCAAGGTCGCCGGCTCACGCTCCAGAAACTGCATGAACGCCGCCGGGTCGATGACATGCGTCTCGGCGACGACATAGGCGCCCTGGCCACCGGTCTGCGCCTTGAGCGCCGGAACGCCCCACACGCCGATCCCGATGCCGGCGACGAGTGCAAGCAGAAGCGCGACGGTTTGTTTCATGGCATCCCTCAATAGGATTTCGGCAGGCCAAGCACCCGCTCGCCGATATTCGACAGGATGAGCTGCGCCATGACCGGCGCGATGCGGGCGATCTGGGCCTCGCGGAAGAAGCGCTCGACATGGAATTCCTTGGCGTAGCCCATGCCGCCATGGGTCAGCATCGCGGTCTCGCAGGCCTTGGCGCCGACCTCGCCGGCGTAAAATTTTGCCGCGTTCGCATAGGCGCCGACCTGGGTCGAATCCTCGTGCGCGTCATAGGCCGCGGCGGCGCGCAGCACCAACAGCTCGGCCGCCTCCAGCTCGACCCAGCGTTCCGCGAGCGGGTGCTGGATGCCCTGGTTCTGGCCGATCGGCCGGCCGAAGACGACGCGCTCGGTGGCGTAACGGGCGGCGCGGGCGAGCGCGGCGCGCCCGAGGCCCACCGCCTCGGCGGCGATCAGGATGCGTTCCGGGTTCATGCCGTGGAGGATGTACTGGAACCCCTTGCCTTCCTCGCCGATGCGGTCTTCCAGCGGCACTTTCAGCCCGTCGATGAACAGCATGTTCGAATCGACCGCATGGCGCCCCATTTTCGGAATTTCCCGCACCTCGACCGCGCTCCTGTCGAGGTCGGTGTAGAACAGCGTCATCCCCGCCGACGGCCGCGCCGCCTCCTCGTAAGGCGTCGTGCGGGTGAGGATCAGCATCTTCTCGGTGACCTGCGCGGTCGAGGTCCAGATCTTGCGGCCGGTGATGACGTAGCCGTTCCCCTCCTTGACCGCGCGCGTCTTGATGTGCGTCGTGTCGAGCCCGACATCGGGCTCGGTGACCGCGAAGCAGGCTTTTTCCTTGCCTTCGATCAGCGGCGGCAGCCAGCGCTGCTGCTGCTCCTTGGTGCCGAAGACGACCACGGGGTGCAGCCCGAAAATGTTCATGTGCACCGCCGACGCACCCGAGAACCCGGCGCCCGATTGCGCCACCGCCTGCATGACCACCGCCGCTTCGGTAATGCCGAGCCCGCTGCCGCCATGTTCCTCGGGCATCGCCACGCCAAGCCAGCCGCCCTCGGCCATCGCCTGATGGAACTCGTGCGGAAAGCCGCCCTCGGTGTCTTTCTTCAGCCAATAGGCGTCGTCGAAGCGGGCGCACAGCCGCGCCACCGCGTCGCGGATTTCGAGCTGTTCTTCGGTTAAGGCAAAACTCATCACCGTCTCCTGAAACGGCCCGATATCGACCGGCCGCGGCCAAGGCTGGTATTGTGCGGCAAAACTGCCGCCGGAGCACCTGCTTGCCGCTCGACACCGTTTTCAGCGTCTGTCCGCACGACTGCCCGAGTGCCTGCGCGCTCGAGGTCGAGCGGATTGACGGGAACCGGGTCGGCCGTATTCGCGGCGCCAAGGCGCAGGGCTACACCGATGGCATCGTCTGCGCCAAGGTCGGTCGCTACGCCGAGCGGCAATACCACCCCGAGCGGCTTTCGGTGCCGCTGCGCCGGGTCGGCGACAAGGGGGTCGGTCGCGCCGCGTTTGAACCGATCGCCTGGGACGACGCGCTCGACATCGTTGCCGAGGCCTTCACCCGCGTCGCGCAACAGCACGGCGCGGAGACGGTGTGGCCGCACTACTACTCGGGCACGATGGGGCTGGTGCAGCGCGACGGGCTGCAGCGTCTGCGTCATGCGATGCGCTATTCGCGGCAGCATTCGACGATTTGCAACGCGCTGACCGATGTCGGCTGGCTGGTCGGCCACGGTCAGAAACGCGGCGTCGACGGGCGCGAGATGGCGAAGTCGGATCTGATCGTGGTGTGGGGCGGCAATCCCGTGTCGACCCAGGTCAACGTGATGACCCACATCGCCAAGGCGCGCAAGGAGCGCGGCGCGAAGCTGGTGGTCGTCGATCCCTACCGCACCGGCACGGCCGAGATCGCCGACATGCATTTGGCGCCGCTGCCCGGCACCGACGGGGCGCTGGCTTGCGCGGTGATGCATGTGCTGTTCAAGGAAGGATACGCCGACCGCGACTATCTCGCGCGGTACAGCGACGACCCGGCCGGCTTCGAAACGCATCTCCAAAGCCGCGGGCCGGCCTGGGCGTCGGCGATCACCGGCCTCGGCGAAGACGAGATCGTCGCTCTCGCCCGGCTCTACGGCCAGACCAAGCGCGCCTATATCCGCATCGGCTACGGCTTCTCGCGCCAGCGCAACGGCGCGGTTAACCTGTTCGCCGTGACCTGCCTGCCGATCGTCACCGGCGCGTGGCAATACGAGGGCGGCGGCGCGCTGCAATCGAACCACGGGCTGGTGCGGCTCGACCGCCGGCTGATCGAAGGCGCGGATGTCATCGATTACTCGACCCGCATCCTCGACCAATGCCGCATCGGCGCGATCCTCACCGGCAACAGCACCGATCTGCGCGGCGGGCCTCCGGTGACGGCGCTCTTGATCCAGAACACTAACCCAATGGTCGTATCGCCGGATTTGGGGCTGGTGCACCGAGGGTTCGCGCGTGACGACCTGTTCGTCTGCGTGCACGAGCAGTTCATGACGGAAACCGCGGCGATGGCCGATATCGTGCTGCCGGCGACGACGTTTCTCGAGCATGACGATATCTACACCGCCGGCGCGCACGCCTTTCTGCAACTGCATCGCGCGGTCGTGCCGCCTTATGGCGAGTGCCGCTCGAACCATGACGTGCATTGCGGGCTAGCCGAGCGGCTCGGCGCCCGACATCGCGGTTTCACGATGACGGCCTACGAGATCATCGCCGAGACCCTGCGGATGAGCGGCCTGCCGGGGCCGGAGGAATTCGTCGAAGGCACTTGGCTCGATTGCGACCCGCCGTTCGAGACCGCGCATTTCCTCGACGGGTTCGGGCATCTCGATAGGAAATTCCACTTCCGCGCCAATTGGGCGTCGATGAGGGGGCCGATGGGCGGGTTTGGGGTCGAGACGCTACCCACGTTTCCCGACCACGTCGCCAATCTCGATGACGGCGACCCCGCGCGCCCGTTCCGCATGGTGCCGGCGCCGTCGCGCTCGTTCCTCAATACGAGCTTCAACAACACGCCATCCGGGATTGCCCGTGAGGGCCAACCCTCGGCCCTGGTGCATCCCGAGACGCTGGCCGCGCTGGGGATCGCCGATGGCGACCGGATCCGCATCGGCAACGACAAGGGCAGCGTCGTCGTCCGCGCCAAGGCCTTCGACGGGCTGCAAAAACGTGTAGTGATCGCCGAGGGGGTCTGGCCCAACGCGGCCTTCGAGGAAGGCATCGGCATCAATTTGTTGACCAGCGCCGATCCCGGCCCGCCGCAGGGTGGCGCGGTGTATCACGACACATCGGTCTGGCTGCGGCCGACCTAGGGGCAACGATGAGCGAAAAGGACCGGCTTCCCGCAAAGTCCCGGTCGGCGGATGTCGATGCGTTTCTCGCCGACCTCAACCGCGCGCCGGCGGTACGGCCGGCGGGTGGCCGCGGACGGCTGATCTTCGCCCTCGACGCGACCGCCAGCCGCGAGCCGACCTGGGATCGCGCCTGCCGCATCCAGGGCGAGATGTTCGAGGCGACCGCGGCGTTGGGTGGATTGGATGTGCGGCTCGTGTTCTATCGCGGCTTTGCCGAATGCAAGGCGAGCCGCTGGATGCAGAGCGCCGTCGAGCTGCAGAAGGCGATGCGCGCGGTCTCCTGCATCGGCGGCGAGACGCAGATCGAGCGCGTCTTGGAGCATGCCATCGTGGAAACCAAGAAGCAGCGCGTCCACGCGCTGGTCTTTGTCGGCGACGCGATGGAAGAAAGTGCCGATCGGCTGTGTCAACTCGCCGGCGAGCTGGGGCTGCTTGGCACACCGGTTTTCATCTTTCACGAGGGCGGTGACCGGACGGCTGGCGCCACGTTTCGCCAGATCGCCAAATTGTCGCGCGGCGCCTATCTGAGCTTTGATCTGGCGAGCGCCGACAGACTGAAGGAATTGCTCGCCGCGGTCGCGGTCTACGCCGCTGGCGGTTACCGCGCGCTCGCCGATCTCAGCGCCAAGAAAGGCGGCGACCTCCGGCTGTTGACCGCGCAGCTTTCCGGCTAGCGCATGCCGGAACTCGCCCTTCTCGGCGGCGTCCTTATCCTCGGCGGGCTGTTGCTGCTCGTCTATCTGTTCGTCAATGCCGACCCGGCGAAGCTGGCGCGCGCGCTCAAATGGAT
>JASHUW010000063.1 GCA_030039815.1 Alphaproteobacteria bacterium | reverse complement strand
GACGGCGAAATCGCGGGAGCAGCATGGGACTATCGACCGGTCGCGCTGGGGGCCGGCGGCTGGCAGATCGCGGTACAGAGAACCGCCTCCTGCGTTTCCGCCGTGTCGGACTCGCCGTCGTTGAACGCGTTCTGCACGCCGCGCAAATCCGCTGGCCAACGGCTCTTGATAAAGGCGAGAGCGGCATGGATCGACCGATCATCGAGCTGCCCGTTGAAGCTCGGCATCTGCACCCGCGCGGCGCTCGGTTGGCAATCGGTGATGCCGAACTTGACCATGCGAAACAGCGAGGTGTCCGAATGGAGCCAGGCATGCCCGGTCGCATCGAGCGGCGGTGGGCCAAATCCTTGCGCGTCGACGCTGCCCTTGAGGTCGGCGCCGTGGCAGCCGGCGCAAGACGAGGCGTAAATCGCCGCGCCCTGCTGCACGGTCGCGCTTGATTCGGGATAGACCGGTTGAGCGGCGTCGCGCAGGCGCGGCGCGACGATCACCGAGACGACCACGACCAGGCTCGCCGCGCCGATCATTGTGGCGATGGCCCAATGGCGGTCGATCGCCGCCGCGTGTTCCGCCGCGGCATCCCGACCGCCGAGGTCTGCCGGTAACGCATCCGCCGCCGTCGACCCGGCAGCGAAGTCGTGCGACCGCCAGCGCGTTTCGACCGTCACCCGGGCGAAACGATGCTGCAGCGGATGGAGGATCAGCGAAGCAAGATAGGCGAGCGGCCGGATGACGCCGTCTTGCCGACGACGGGGCGAGGCGTTACGCGTCGCATGCAGCACCTCGACGGAGGCCGGTCGGCGGTGTCGGCGTTGCCGCTCGACCTCGACCTTGGGCGCTGCGGTGCGGACCGGGGGAGTCCGAGCCATGGCTCTTACCGGCCGAGCGGAAATGCGGCGCTTCCCAAACGGCGCCGCAGCGACAGAGATTGCCCTTTCCGCGAGACACAGTCTCGCGGCAGATGACGTCCCACCACGATAATCACCCTCTACACAAGCCCGCGGTTCCCCAACCGCGGATTGCTTCCCCGATAAAAAGATAAACGTGGTTAACGAAATGTCAATAATTGGTTCAAGTAAGCCTCCATTTTTGTCTTGGCGGAACACAGGGATACCCTGCCGCTCGAGCGGCAATTACCAAGGCATCTCATTCAATCTTCCACGATTCGAAGTATACAATTTTATCTTTTATCTCAAAATCTAGCAGTCCACGGCAGGCCATACCACGACTGCTTGTGCTATCGCGCCCAGCACGACTAAAACGGCTTGCATCAAAAATCCGACGTGCGTTCGCAATCGCAAGGCCCAGGAGAGCGTGCCTGCGACGAGGAAAAAATCCGCAGCGGCGGCGAGGCACGCGCTCGACCCCAGCGCGGTCCAAACCATCTAAACCCGTTTCCGATCGGCCCGGCCCACCGATCCGGCACCTGCGCCAAGCTCATCCGCACCGGTATGCCGATATCGACGTGCGCCCAGGACCGCTATCGGCGCTGACCTGCAAGGCCTCCTGCCTTTATCCGGTCACGCTGCGTGCGCTCGCGGAAGCGAGGGCGCGGCGTCATGACACCGCGGTTCTCCTCGACCACCACGACTGCGTCGCCGAGTTTGCGATGTCGAACATCTTTTTCGTCAAGGATTCGACTGTCGTCACGCCGCGGGAAAATGGCAGTTTCCTTGCCGGAATCACCCGACAGCGAACCATGTCCTTGCTGCGAAATGCCGGGATTTCGGTTGTGGAACGGGACGTTGAATTTGCCGAATTGCTCAACGCCGACGAAATCTTCAGTACGGGAAATCAAGACAAGGTGAGGCCTGTTATCCGGATGGAGGAACGATCGCTTGATGTTGGTCCGGTAACGATAGAGGCGCGCAGGCTCTACCGCGCTTTCGCGAGTTCCGCAGAACTTTAGTCATGGACGACCGGCAATCAAATGTCGACTGCCCGCACAGAGCCTAACCAGCCCGCATCGCATCGAGAAAGGTGGCTGGGGGACTAGGATTCGAACCTAGACTGGCGGAGTCAGAGTCCGCTGTCCTACCGTTAGACGATCCCCCACCAGCAATGGGGCCGCCGCCGGCGAGGCCGGCTGGCGCGGCGGCTCTGATATCACAGCCCATCATCATTTAACAGTCGGGTTTGGCGGCGGTTCGCCAAGACGCCTTGGCGGCTTCTCGGCGCAGCCGGGCGGGCTTTCGGCCCGCCCCGCTTGGCGTTACATTACGCCATGATGAACAGGGCGGCAGGACATGGCCGGCGATAGCGCCGCGCGGCCGCACCCGGACGAAGCGGCAAACATCGCGCCTTCCCTAGCGGCGGAGAGCGGTGCCGTGCGCACGGCCGTCACGACATCGCCCGCGCCCAGTTTTGCGGCGCTCGATCTTGGTACCAACAATTGCCGGCTGTTGGTGGCGCGCCCGGCGCCGATGGGGCATGGCGGCGGGTTTCGCGTCGTCGATGCGTTCTCGCGCATCGTCCGGCTTGGCGAGGGACTCGAGGCGACGGGCGAGCTCAGCGAAGCGGCGATGGCGCGGACGCTCGATGCGCTCAAAGTTTGCGCCGCGAAAATCGCCCAGCGGCGGGTCTGCGCCGGCCGCTCGGTGGCGACCGAGGCCTGCCGCCGCGCCGCCAATTGCGGCGAGTTCCTCTCCCGCGTGCGCGACGAAGTCGGCCTCGAGCTCGAAATCATTTCGACCCGCGAGGAGGCACGGCTTGTCGTATCGGGCTGTGCGCCGCTGCTCCACCCGCGCCTGCCCTATGCGGTGGTGTTCGATATCGGCGGCGGCTCGACCGAGATCGTCTGGCTGCGCCACGACCGCGGCCGCAACGGGCGCCCGTCGCGGCCCGAAATCCCATCGATCGAGATAGGGGGCTCGATCTCGCTGCCGTTCGGCGTGGTGACGTTCACCGAGCGGTTCGGCGGGGTCGAGGTGACACCGGCGATCTACCGCGCGATGGTCGACGAGGCCGAGGCGGCGCTGGCGCCGTTCGAGCACGAGCACCGCATCCGCCGCCACATCGCCGCGCGCCGGGTGCAGATGATCGGCAGCTCGGGCACGGTGACGACGCTGGCGGGCATCCACCTCGCGCTGCCGCGCTACATTCGGGCGCTGGTCGACGGCAGCACGCTGACTTTCGCGCAGATCGACAAGGTGTCGCGTCATCTCGCCGGGCTCGACCTTGCCGGCCGCGCGGCGAGCCCCTGCGTCGGCCGCGAGCGCGCCGATCTGGTGCTATCGGGCTGCGCAATCCTCGATGCGATCTGCGCGACCTGGCCGGTCGGCCAGCTGCGCGTCGCCGACCGCGGCGTGCGCGAAGGCATCCTCTTCGACCTGATGAACGGCGCCGCACGGCATTAGCCTACCGGTGGCCCGCCGCAGCCAAAATACCGCGGCAAATCCCTTCGCGATCCCCTGGAACACGCCATAATTCAACCCTGCTTCGGGCAGCGGCCCAGAAGTGGGAATTGCTCCGCCGGCGCGGACGGCGGCATGGCGCTCGAGGTGCTCAGCCAACCGCCCCCTGCAGTTCGAGAAGCCGGGCGTCGTTGTATTGCGGGCGCAGCGGCTGCGGTTTGGCGAGCAGCGTCTGCAGGTGGCAGATGCCGTCGCCTTCGTTGAACACCTCGTGCTGCAGGAAGGGCGGCAGCGCCACGAGGTCCCAGCGACCGAGCGTGATGTCGTGGTGGTCGCCGTTCTCCCAGCACCGCACCCGCGCCGCGCCGTCGAGGATGAAGAAGATCTCTTCGGTCTCGTGGCAGTGCATCGGGATCTGGTTGCCCGGCGGCATCGACTGGATCGACATCGTAAAGGCGGTCGCCGGGATCGAGCCGCGCAGGTCGCTGTGATCGACCGAACCCGATGCCCCCAGATAGCGGCGCTGAGCCCGCGCGAACTTCGGGTCGAGCGCCGTCTCGAAGCCGAAAACGGTCCAATCCTCGCGGCGGTCGGCAAAGCGAGCGACGCGGCCCGCCAATTTGTCGGAGAGCGTGGATGCGGTGATCGTGTCCATCTCATCCTCCCGTTCAGAGCAATTGTGGATAGCCGAGCGCGGCGGCTTCCCTCTCGTAGTCGAGCAGCGCCCGATAGGCTTCGTCGGGCAGGTCCTCGATGCCGGAGATCATCAAGCCGGCGCGCACTGCGGCGTAACGCGGCTCGGTCGCGACGCGGCGCAGCGCGTCGCGCAGAATTTCGACGATCGCCGGCGGGGTGGCGACCGAAGTGACGAACGGGATCGCGGGGCTTCGCGGCGTCTGGCCGATGATCCGCACCCGCATCGCCGCCTCCGGGCGATAGCGCCGCCAGAACGCATAGGTCACGCAATCGATCGAGGCGACGTCGCCCTCGCCCGCCAGCATCCGCGCGAGGCTGGCGGGATGGCCGCCGGTCTCGACGACACCGCCAAAAAAAGCCTGACCGCCCGCGATCTCGGCGAGGGCACGCCGCGGCAGGTTCATCCCGGAATTCGAGACGGGGCTGTTCAACAAAAAGACGCCGCCCTTCACATCGGCAAGGGTTTGCGCCGGCGACCCCTCGGGCACGACAAAGAACGCGCAGTGGGTCGGCCCGTCACAGCCCGGCGCATCGTAAACCGGCGTGCCGAGCCGGATCGCCTGGCCGCGAAACACGGTTTCGAGCGGGAAGCCGCAGGTCTGCGAAAACAATAGCTCCGGCTCGATCCGTTCCGGAACCGGGCCGCGGTCGAATACCAGGGTTTGGGGCGGATCGGACAGACCGTACTCGATCAGCAGACCGCGCAACGCCTCCCAGAACCGGGTGTTGGCCACCCGCATCTCGGGCAGGTTGTACATCGGCAGGCTGGCAAACCGCGTCATCGGCTCATAGCGTACCGGAAATGGGCATCTGACCGCCATACCAGCGCCGCACCATCAACTCGCCGAGCGCAACGAGCCCATAGAGCACGAGGCCGATCGCGCAGAGCACGACGACCGCGGCGAGCACCGTCGCGGTCTCGCCCGCCGACGAGGCGAACATGATGATATAGCCGAGGCCCTTTTGCGCGGTGATGAACTCGCCGACGATGACCCCGATCATTGCCATCGTCACGCCGACCTTCATGCCCGCGAAGATATAGGGCATCGCATAGGGAAACCGGGCAAGGCGAAAAACCTGCCATCGCGTTGCGGTCAAGGAGCGGCACAGCTGCAGGATTTCGGGCTTGACGCTGACGAGCCCCGTCGCGGTCGAGACGACGATCGGGAAGAAGGTGATGAAGACCGCGACTGTGATCGTCGAGCTGCTGCCGACGCCGAGCCAGACGATAAAGAGCGGCGCCAGCGCGATCTTCGGGATCAGCTGGAACATGACGATATTCGGATAAAGTGCCTCGCGCACCCAGGCCGAACACGTGATCGCGATGGCGAGGCCCATGCCGCAAACCGTCGCGATCAGAAAGCTGACGATCATCTCGTAGATCGACGGAACGGCCTGCTCGAACAGGATCGCGTAATTGTTCGCGAGCACGTCCCATACGGCCGATGGCGGCGGCAGGATCGCCGGCGACATATGAGTGGCCCGGCAAAACAGCTCCCACGCCAGCGTCGTGAATACCGCGAAGGCGACTGGCAGCGCGACGCCGCGGCCGAGACGGCCGTGCCACGCGGGCCGGCTCGCAAAGCCGCGCCACGGCGACAGTCGGGAAGCTTCCTGGACGATC
>JASHUW010000647.1 GCA_030039815.1 Alphaproteobacteria bacterium | reverse complement strand
CGCATGGAACTACTCGGTGGCGATCGACGTCTTGGGCTACCTGGTCGAGAAGCTGTCGGGCCTGAGCTTTGGCGAGTTCCTGCGCACGCGCCTCTTCGAGCCGCTCGGTATGCACGACACCGCGTTTTGTATCGCGCCCGACAAGGTCGAGCGGTTTACTTCCTGCTATCAGCCGGAGGGTGGAACCGGCCTCAAGCTGCAAGACAACGCCCGCAAGAGTACCTATGCGGAGCCGCCGCTCTTGGAGTCGGGGGGCGGCGGGCTGGTCTCGACCGCGCACGACTACCTGCGCTTTTGCCGGATGATGCTCAACGGCGGCACGCTCGACGGCGTGCAGATACTGAGCCCGAAGACCGTGGCGCTGTTCAGCCTCAACTTCCTGCCCGACGGCAAGGAGGTCGCCGACTTGGCCTTCCCCGGCATGTTCAGCGAAAGCGGCTATACCGGGGTTGGGTTCTCGCTCGGCTGCGGCGTCAACGTCGATGTCGCCAAGACCCGGCTGCCGGGTACGCTCGGCGAATATTTCTGGGGCGGCGCGGCCGCGACCGCGTTCTGGATCGACCCCAAGGAAGAGTTGACCGTGGTGTTCATGACCCAGGTCATCGGCAGCCCGGTGCGGCTCGCGCTGCGCCGCGATCTGCGCACGCTGGTCTATTCGGCGATGACCGAGTCGTTCGCTTAAGGAGGGGCTTGATGGATCTGAACGGTGCGGTCGCGCTGGTGACCGGTGGCAATGGCGGGCTCGGGCAGCGCATCTGCCACGCGCTGGCGAAAGAGGGCGCACATGTCGCGGTGATGTACGCGCAGAGCCGCGATCAGGCCGAAGGCGTCGCCCGCGAGCTGACTTCGCGCTACCAGTGCAACGCCGCCGCCTTTCAGTGCGAGATCACCGACGATGCTTCCGTCGCCGCGCTGGTCGACAGCGTGGTGAAGCGTTTCGGTCGCATCGACATCCTGGTCAACGACGCCGCCTACAACTGCTCGGTGCAGTTTCCCGACCTCGACGGGCTGACGATGGAGGTGTGGGACAAGATCATCGCCGTCAACCTGACCGGCCCGTTCCGGTTGACCAAGGCGGTTGCACCGGTGATGAAGGCGCAAGGACGCGGCCGCATCGTCAACATCGCCTCGGTGGCCGGGGTCGGCCCCACCGGCTCGTCGATCGCCTATGCGGTGTCGAAAGCTGGACTCATCCATCTGACGAAATGCATGGCGGTGGCGCTGGCGCCGAATGTGCTGGTCAATTGCGTCGCGCCGGGCTTGCTCGAAGGCACCCGCGCGACCGCCAATCTGCGCCCCGAATTCATCGCCCAGGGCGCGGCCACCTCGCTCTTGAAGAAGCCCGCCGACAAGGACGACTGCGCCGACATGGTCGTCACGCTGTGCCGCACCGAAACGATGACCGGGCAGACGACGGTCATCGATTCCGGGCGTTATTTCCACTAGAGGCACTCCCCATGCAGGACATTTCCGGCAAGACCGCGATCGTCACCGGCGCCGCCTCGGGGATCGGGCTCGGCATCGCCACCGCGCTCGCCGAGAGCGGTGCCAATGTGGTCATGGCCGACATCCAGAAGGATGCGGTCGAAGCGGCCGCGCACGCGCTTTCCGGCACCAACAAGCAGGTCATGCCGGTCAAGATCGACGTGACCACCGAACAGTCGGTCGTCGACGCGCTCGCCGAGGCCGAGCGCAAATTCGGCAAGCTGCATATCGCCTGCAACAATGCCGGGGTGCCGATGCACGGCGTGAAGCTCACCGATGTGTCGCTCGCCGACTGGCAGTTCGTGATCGGCGTCAACATCTGGGGCGTCATTCACGGCATCCGCCATTTCGTGCCGGCGATCCTCAGGCACGGCGAGGAAGGGCACGTCGTCAACACCGCCTCGGTCGCCGGCTTCCAGAACCGCCGCGGCACCCATCAGGGCCCGTATTCGATGAGCAAATACGCGGTGCTGTCGCTCAGCGAGGCGCTGGAGCAGGAGCTCGAAGGCAGCAATGTCGCCGTCTCGGTGCTGTGTCCGGGGCCGATCAACACCAATATCGCGCGTGGCGCGCGCAACCGGCCGGATCATCTGGGCGGCTCGCACGTTCGGGAAAGCGATGAGCGGGTGCTTGCCGAGCGCTTGGCGACGACCGGCCTCGATCCGAAAAAGGTCGGCGAGCGCGTCGTCGACGCGATCAGGACGAAGACCTTCTACGCGTTTGTCAGCGCGGTTCCGGCCGATGTCATCCGCGCCCGCCACCGGCGCATCGAGGACGCGCTCAACAGCCCCTGGGTAACCCATTACTGAGTCACGCACTATTGAAGGAGGTCACCATGCCCGACGCGAAACTCGCCGCGAACCTGCCCGACTGGATGGTCGAGCACGCCAACCGCTACATCGCGAGTGGCGGCAGCGACGGTCACATGTATGTGATGAACCAACCCGGACGCCCGCAGATCACCGTGCCGTCGCTGCTCTTGACGACGACCGGCCGCAAATCCGGCCAGAAGCTGATCTTCCCGCTGTTCTACGGCGAAACCGGCGACGGCGGCTACATCATCGTCGCCTCGAAGGGCGGCGCGCCCAAACACCCGCAATGGTATCTGAACCTCCAGGCCAACCCCGAGGTCGAGGTGCAGGTCGGCACCAGGAAGCTGAAGGCGCGCGCCCGCACCGTCACCGGCGCCGAGCGCGCGAAGCTGTGGGACAAGGCGCTCGAATTCTGGCCGCCTTACGCCGACTACGCCAAGAAGACCGACCGCGAAATCCCGGTGGTCGTCTTAGAGCCCATTCACTAAGGCCAAAAATTCGTTTCCCCCTGCGAAAGCAGGGGCCCAGGGCAACGGCTGAGACGCTCGCCCTGGGTCCCCGCTTGCGCCGGGAAGACCATCAAGGGGCGATTCACCCCACGCGGACGAACTTGTCGACGCCGCGGTTCTGGGTGAGCCCGGCGTAGATGTTGCCCTGCGAATCGACGCCGATGCCGTGGACGTGGCGGCTTTCCAGCTTGGCGAGCACCTCGCCCGCGGGGCTGCGCACGGTGCAATAGGCCGGCTTGCCGTCGGCCTCCTGCTCGGCAATGTAGTAGTTGCCGTCCTTGCCGCGGCTGATGTCGTTGGGACCGCCCATGCCGGTCCACTCGCGCAGGTATTCGCCGTCGGGCGTGAAAATCTGGATGCGCCGGTTCGAACGGTCG
>JASHUW010000646.1 GCA_030039815.1 Alphaproteobacteria bacterium | reverse complement strand
ACGCGCAACTTCGTCGAAGAAACGATTGGTCGTCTGCACCATGGCTGCCTCCGAGACGCGTTGGCGAAGCCCCGCTTGCTATGCTCGCTGACAATGGCAATGGTGCGCCGCGCCGGCAAGGGGCGGTGGCGCTGAGGCGCAGCGGGGCGGCAACCGAATTCAGGGCGTTTCGTGCCCGGCAGGAAATCCACCCGATGTTCGTGTTACCGGTTTTGCCGTATCCCGCCATCAACCCGGTGCTGGTTCACCTCGGGCCGCTGGCCGTGCGCTGGTACGCGCTCGCCTATATCGTCGGCCTCATCATCGGCTGGCGCTATTGCCTGATGCTGGCGGATCGCCCGCCCCGGCTGGTCGCCCGCAAGGAAATCGACGATTTTCTCGTCTGGGCGACGCTTGGCGTCGTGCTCGGCGGTCGCGTCGGCTTCATCCTGTTCTACAACCTGCCGTTCTACGTCGATCATCCGCTGCAGATGCTTGAGCTGTGGCACGGCGGGATGTCGTTTCACGGCGGCGCGCTCGGCGTGACGATCGCGATTATCGTGTTCTGCCGCCAGCGCGGTCTTTCCATTTTCGCGCTGAGCGACATCGTCATCGAGGCGATTCCGATCGGGTTGTTCTTCGGCCGCATCGCCAATTTCATCAATGGCGAGCTGTGGGGCCGGATGACCGATGTCGCCTGGGCGATCATCTATCCCACCGGCGCGGTCCCCGCGAACCAGGTGCCGCCGGGCCTGCTCGGCCTGTGCCAAAGCGTCACCCTCGCCGACGGCAGCCCCGGCTTCAACTGCCCTCGCCATCCCAGCGAGATCTACGAGGCGTGCTGCGAGGGCATCCTGCTGTTTCTGTTGCTGCTCTATTTCGAGCATCGCGGCGTGCGCCGGCGGCCGGGGATCGAGACCGGAATTTTCCTGATCGGCTATGCGATCGCCCGCATGTCCGGCGAGTTGTTCCGCCAGCCCGACATTCAGCTAGGCTTCCTTTTCTATATCGGCGGTTTTGGCGTGACGATGGGCCAACTGCTGTCGATCCCGGTGCTGGTCGCGGGGATGGTGATCATCTGGTGGATGCGGCGCGCCTCGTCCGGTGCCGCGACGTCGCGGTGAGCACGGGAGGTCTTGCCGCCCGGCTCGCCCGCCACATCCGCGCGCACGGGCCGATGACCGTCGCCGCGTACATGGCGATGGCGCTGCACGACCCCGATTCGGGCTATTACGCGCGCCGGCAGCCGTTGGGAGCGTCGGGAGATTTCATCACCGCCCCCGAGATCAGCCAAATTTTCGGCGAGCTGATCGGTTTGTGGTGCGCCGATCTGTGGCAGCGCATGGGGCGCCCCGACCCGGTCGTCGTCGCCGAGCTGGGACCGGGACGCGGCGTGTTGATGGCGGATTTTCTGCGCGCCGCTTCCGGCGTCGCCGGGTTTCGCCAGGCGTTGCGCCTCAATCTCGTCGAGGCGAGCGCGGTGCTGCGCGCCGAGCAGCAGCGCCAGCTCGCCGGCATCCAGGCCGTCTGGCGCGATGACATCGGCGGGCTGCCTGACGGGCCTTTGCTGCTTGTCGCCAACGAATTTCTCGATGCGCTGCCGATCCGCCAGCTGGTGCGCGGCCGCACCGACTGGGCCGAGCGGCTGGTCGCGGTCGATGCCGAAGGCCGGTTGTGTTTTGCGGAAGGGCCGGAAAGCCCGCTGCTCAGCCTCATTGTCCCGGCCGAGCGGCGCGACGTCGCACCGGGCACGATCTTCGAGCTGTGCTCCGCCGCGGCAACCCTGGCGGCGGACCTCGCGCGGCGGCTGTGCGAACGGAATGGCGCCGCGCTGTTCATCGATTACGGATACGCTGCGCCGCCGGGAAAATCGACGCTGGCCGCGATCGGCGGCCACCGCGCGGCTGCGATTCTCGACGCGCCCGGCACCGCCGATCTGTCGGCGCATGTCGATTTCGCCGCCATCGCCGTCGCGGCGCGGGCCGGCGGTGCAGCCGTCTATGGCCCGATGCCGCAGGGCGAGTTTCTGAAGGCGCTTGGCGCCGAGCGTCGCCTCGAAATGCTCCTGCGCCGAGCCGCGCCGGACCAGCGCGGCATCCTCGAATCGGGCCTCAAGCGCTTGATCGATCCGGCCGAGATGGGCACCTTGTTCAAGGTGCTGGCGATCGCCTCGCCGGAAATGGCGGCGCCGGCCGGGTTTGCCGACGGCATATGATGGCCCATTGGTGATGACCCTGTGATGATCACGCTCGATGTCTTCGACGATTGTGACGGTGTCCGTCACGGGTTTTTCACCCGCGAGGGTGGCGTCAGCGGCGGCCTCTTTTCGTCGCTCAATTGCGGCTACGGCTCGGGCGACGATCCGGCCAACGTTGCGCGCAACCGGGCGATTGCCGCCGGCCGGCTCGGGCTCGCCGAGGATCGCCTTGTAACCTGCTACCAGATCCACAGCCCCACGGTACTGACCGTCACCGAGCCGTGGCGGCGCGAGGACGCACCGCGCGCCGACGGTATGGTCACCGACCGGCCGGACATCGCGCTCGGCGTGCTGGCGGCCGATTGTGCGCCGGTGCTGTTCGCCGATCTTAAGGCCGAGGTGATCGGCGCGGCGCATGGCGGCTGGCGCGGCGCGCTCGGCGGCGTGATGGAAGCGACCGTCGCGGCGATGACGGCGCTCGGGGCGGCGCCGTCGCGCATTCGCGCCGGGATCGGCCCGTGCATTGCCCAGCAATCCTATGAGGTCGGCCCCGAGTTTCCCGGCCGTTTCAGCGAAACCGACAGCGAGAGCGGCGCGTTCTTCGTCGCGGCGGAGCGGCCGGGGCATTTCCGGTTCGACCTGCCGGGGTACATCGCGTATCGCCTCGCGCGGCTCGGCCTCGGCGCGATCGCCGATGCCGCCTGCGACACGGTCGCCGACCCGACGCGGTTCTTCAGCTATCGCCGGGCGTGCCTTACCGGAGAGCGCGATTACGGCCGCGCGCTCGCGGCCATAACGCTGGGGCGCTAGATGCCGTATCTCATCATGTTCGGCATCGCCTGCCTGCTTGGCTTGTTGGTGACTTGCGCGCTGACCTGATCCGAGCGCCGCGGTGTCGCGTCCGGGCGGCAGGGATCGGGCTTGCCCTGCTGGTCGGCGCCTGTCAGCCGCTGCCGCACCCGTTCGCCGACGACCGCCCGCCGGCGGCGCTGATCGCCGTGCCCGACAATTTCGATGTCGCGATCGGCCGCATCGACGGCGATCCGCGCGCGACCGCCGACAAATTGCCGAAGGCGGTCGCCCAGGAGCTCGTCAAGCACAGCATCGCCGCCAGCGACGAGACCGCAAGCAAGGCCAGCTACCAGCTCGCCGGGCGGATCGAAGAGCATCCGGATGGGCCGGGCCAGTCGGCGGTTGTCGTGCACTGGCAGCTGCGCGACCCGCGCGGCAACGTCATCAACGAGCGCAGCGATCGGCTCGTCGCGCCGACGCGCGATTGGGACACCGGCAACGACGCGCAAGTCGGCCAGCTTGCGGCGGCGAGCGCCGCTGGCTTCGCCGCGCTGATGACCGATCCGACGCCCAAGGAGGCGCCCGGCGGTGGCCGCATCCGCGTCGCGGTGCGCAAGATCACCGGCGCGCCCGGCGACGGCGACAACTCGCTGGCAACCTCGATCACCGCCATCTTGCAGCACCAGGACATCGAGCTGGTCGATGCTGCCAAAGGCAAGCCCGATGTCGATGTCGATTGCGACGTCAAAATCGACCCCATTCCCGGCAACAAACAGCACGTCAAGATCGTCTGGCATGTCGAGCGCGCGGCGGGCGGCGAGGTCGGCCAGGTCGCGCAGGAAAACGACATCCCGCACGGCCGGCTCGACGGCGCCTGGGGCGATGTCGCCTACAGCGTCGCGATGGCCGCCGCCGACGGCATCATGCAGCTCGTCGATCGCGCCGCGCCGCCGCTGAAGCGCGCGGCCGGAGCCGTCGCCGCAGCGCCCGCCGCCCCAAGCGCCAACGCCACCGCCAACGTCGCGACGCCGGCCTCGATCGGCGCCGCCGCAGATGTGCCGGCAGCTCCGCCGGTCGCCGGCAATATCGATTCGCCCGAAGTCAACCTGCCGCCGGTCAATGTCGGCCCCGCCGATATGCCGAAGCCTCTGGGCGCGCCGCCCGACGTCCCGGTTTTGCTGCCGTATCGCGGCGTGCCGATCCCGCATTGAGGCAGGGGCTGCGCGGCCTTAAACGCGGTTGATTGCCCCGTCTTGGCGTTTTATTACAGTTCTGTGCGCGTGACGCTGCGGGATCGGGCCCGACAGCGCCGTCGCCAGCCGCCGCCGGATGAAAATTCTGACCTGCAACGCAAATCGGCCGCTCGCCGAAGCGATCTCCGCCTATTTGAGCCTGCCGCTGACGCGCGCCAGCGTGCGCCGCTTCTCCGACATGGAGGTCTTTGTCGAGATCCAGGAGAACGTGCGCGGCGAAGATGTCTTCGTGATCCAGCCGACCTCCTACCCGGCAAACGATCATCTGATGGAGCTGCTCGTCACGCTCGACGCGCTGAAGCGCAGCTCGGCGCGGCGGGTGACGGCGGTCATCCCCTATTACGGCTATGCCCGGCAGGACCGGAAGACCAGTTCACGCTCGCCGATCTCGGCCAAGCTCGTCGCCAATCTGATGACCGCTGCTGGCGCCAACCGAGTGCTGACGCTCGACCTGCACGCGGCGCAGATCCAGGGCTTTTTCGACATCCCGGTCGATAACCTCTATGCCTCGCCGGTGTTGGTGAAGGACATCGAGGATGCCCACGCGGGTCAGGATCTGGTGATCGTCTCGCCGGATGTCGGCGGCGTGCTGCGGGCGCGTGACATCGCCCGCCGGCTCGATGTCGATCTGGCGATCATCGACAAGCGGCGCGAACGCGCCGGCGTCTCCGAGGTCATGAACATCATCGGCGACGTCGCGGGCCGTCACTGCATCCTTGTCGACGACATCGTCGACAGCGCCGGCACGCTGTGCAACGCCGCGACGGCTTTGATCGATGCCGGCGCCAAGGCGGCGTCTGCCTATTGCACGCATGGCGTGCTGTCGGGCGGAGCGGTGGCGCGGGTCGCGTCCTCGCCGATCGAGGAGCTGGTGCTGACCGACAGCATCGTCGCCACCGAGGCGGTACGCCTGTCGCGCAATATTCGCCAGCTGACGATCGCTCCCTTGATGGCCGAGGCGATCTTGCGGATCAGCGAAGAGCGCTCTGTCTCTAGCCTCTTCAATTGAACTCGATTATATGAACGCCGAAACGGGCGGCGCGCCGCCCGTTTTTCAATGGAAGGAGTTTCTGGGCATGCCGGAAGTCATCAGCCTCAGCGCCGAGCCGCGCCTTCGCGCCGGCAAGGGGGCGTCCCGCGCGACGCGCCGCGCCGGACGCGTTCCCGGCATCATCTACGGCGACGGCAAGGATCCGGTGACGATCAGCTTCGAGCCGCGCGAACTGTCGCGCGCGATCCATCGCGCCGGGTTCTTCGCGACGATCGTCGATGTCTCGGTCGATGGTGCGGTGCACCGCACCCTGCCGCGCGAGGTGCAGTACCACCCGGTCAACGACACGGCCTTGCATGTCGATTTCATGCGGGTCGGCGCCGGCGCTCAGGTGCATGTCAGCGTGCCGGTGAGCTTCACCAGCCACGACAGCGCACCGGGGCTACGCCGCGGTGGTATTCTCAACATCGTACGCCACAGCATCGACATCGTCTGCGGGGTCGACGCCATCCCCGATCGCGTGGTGGTCGATCTCAGCGGGCTCGAGATCGGCGACAGCGTCCACATCGAGGCCGTTACCTTGCCGGACGGCGTGCGCGCGGTGACCGGTTCGCGCGACTCGACGATCGCCAGCATCGCGGCCTCTTCGGCGGTGCGCGAAGAGGCGATGGCGGCGGCGCAGACCGCGGCCGTCGCGCCCGAGGAAGAAGAACAGGCAGCCGCGGCTGCGCCGGCGGCCGAGGCATAGTCCGCGGGGCGCGGGCGGCTCGCCATGCGCCTGATCGTCGGCCTCGGCAATCCGGGGCCGCGCTACGCCAAGAACCGTCACAATGTCGGCTTTGTCGCGATCGACGCGATCGCCCGCCGCTATGGTTTTCCGGCGTTTCGCGACCGCTTCAAGGGCGAGCTTTCGGAGGGCGTGATCGGCGGCGAAAAGCGCCTGTTGCTTAAGCCGCAGACCTTCATGAACGCCTCGGGCGAGGCGGTGCTCGCGGCGGCGAGCTTCTACAAGATTCCGCCGAGCGAGATCGTCGTCATCCATGACGAGATCGATTTGCGGCCGGGGAAGCTCAGGGTCAAGCGCGGCGGCGGCAGCGCGGGGCATAATGGCTTGCGCTCGATCGACGCGCTGCTCGGGGCGGATTACTGGCGGGTGCGGATCGGCGTTGGCCACCCCGGCGTCAAGGAGTTGGTGCAGCCTTACGTGCTGCAGAACTTCACCGCCGAGGAGATCGGCGAATGGGTCGGGCCGTTGATCGATGCGGTGGCGGAGACGATCGCGTTGCTGCTGGCCGGCGATTCGGCCGCGTTCATGAGCGAGGTGGCGCGCCGGTGCGCGCCGCCGGATGACAAGGCTGAACCGTAGATGGGCTTTTCCTGCGGCATTGTCGGTCTGCCGAATGTCGGCAAGTCGACGCTGTTCAACGCGCTGACCGCGACCGAGGCGGCCGAGGCGGCGAACTACCCGTTCTGCACGATCGAGCCCAATGTCGGGCGGGTCGCGGTGCCGGACGAGCGGCTCGCGGTCTGCGCTCGGCTCGGCAAGTCGGCCAAGATCATCCCGACGCAGCTCGAATTCGTCGACATCGCCGGGTTGGTGCGCGGCGCGTCGCAAGGACAGGGACTCGGCAACCAGTTTCTCGGCCATATCCGCGAGGTCGACGCCATCGCCCACGTGCTGCGCTGTTTCGGCGACGACAACGTCGTGCATGTCGAAGGCTCGATCGATCCCGTGCGCGACGCCGAGGTGGTCGAGACCGAGCTGATGCTCGCCGACCTCGAAAGCCTGGAACGCCGCGTCGCCGCCGCCGAGAAGCGCGCCCGCGGCGGCGACAAGGA
>JASHUW010000645.1 GCA_030039815.1 Alphaproteobacteria bacterium | reverse complement strand
GCCGGATATCGGCCGTGGCGATTATGGTGTGTATAATGCCGTCACCGACATCTGCACGCTGCTCGGCAATGTCACGGTCACCCGCGGCACCGATGTCGTCACCGGGCAATACGCCGTGATGGACATGAAGACGAACATCAGCCGGATCATGCCGGCCTCGACCCTGCCGGGCAGCACGCGCCAGCGCGTGCAAGGCCTGTTCGTCAAGCAGGACGTTACAGGTCCGAACAAGTAGACGATGCGCGGCGACGACCAGACAAATCGCGGCGAGGAGCCATTCTTCCCGGACGGCTTCGTGCCACAGTGGATCGGCCCAGCCTATGCGCCGACCGCGCCCGGCACCGGACCGCGGCTGGTCGCCGACAACAAAGGTCTTACCGGACGCGGGCTGGGCAAGAGCTTCAAGCGACGGGTCGTGCTGCGCGATGTGAACGTGTCGGTGCAGCGCGGCGAAGTGGTCGGGCTGCTGGGGCCGAACGGCGCCGGCAAGACGACCTGCTTCTATATCATCACCGGGTTGATCGCTTCCGACACCGGCACGGTCAGCCTCGACGGCGAGGACATCACGATTCTCCCGATGTACCGCCGCGCCCGCCTGGGAATCGGCTATCTGCCGCAGGAGGCCTCGATCTTCCGCGGCCTCTCGGTCGAGCAGAACATCCGCGCGATCCTCGAGGTCGCCGAGCCCGATCCCGAGAAGCGCGAGCACATGCTGGATTCTCTGTTGGCCGAGTTCTCGATCAGCCACCTGCGCCGCGCTCCCGCGATGGCACTGTCGGGCGGCGAGCGGCGACGCTGCGAGATTGCCCGCGCGCTCGCGACGCAGCCGCATTTCATCCTCTTGGACGAGCCGCTCGCCGGCATCGACCCTATCGCGGTGAACGACATCCGCGACTTAGTGAAGCACCTGAAAGACAGGGGAATCGGGGTCTTGATCACCGACCACAACGTAAGAGAAGCGTTTCAGATCGTCGATCGGGCCTATATCTTGCATGAAGGCCGCGTCCTGATGGAGGGTGCGCCGCAGGAGATCGTCGCCGACGCCGATGTACGCCGCGTTTACCTGGGCGAAAGATTCAGCCTATAAGCCCGCTCCGACTGGAGCATTGGGTTGAACAGGATCGGTTTTTCACAACGGTTGGAGCTTCGCCAGACGCAAGCGCTGGTGATGACCCCGCAGCTGCAGCAGGCCATTAAAATGCTGCAGTTGTCGAACCTTGAGCTGGCCGACTACGTCGACGCCGAGATCGAACAGAACCCGCTGCTCGAACGCACCGAAAGCGACGGCGAGGACGGCGCCACGGTGATTGAGCTGAACGGCGCCGAGGTAAACGCCAGCGCGACCACCGGTGAGCAGCGAGCGACCTCGACCATTACGGCCGAACCGGCAGGGGAATTCACCGCCGAGGGGGTCGAGCAATGGGACGCCGCCGCGGGCGCGGACGGCGACGGCTCGGCCGATTACGGGTCGAGCGATTTCGGCGGCGAGCAGTCCTGGCGGATGCGCAACGGTTCGGCCGACGGCGACGACCTGCCGGGGCTCGACCGCGCCGCGGCGCGGCCGCAGAGCCTGCGCGACCATTTGCTTGAACAGATCGGCGCCGACCTGCCGAACCAGACCGACCGCGTGATCGCGGTCTATCTGCTCGACCAGCTCGACGAGGCGGGTTATCTGCGCACCGACCTGGCGGATGTCGCGGCGCGGCTCGGCTGCCCGCCCGAGCGCATTGAGCCGGTCTTGGCTCGACTGCAGGAACTCGACCCCCCGGGGATCTTTGCTCGCGACCTCGCCGAATGCCTGGCGCTGCAACTGCGCGACCGCAACCGGCTCGACCCGGCGATGCAGGCGTTGATCGACAACCTGCCGCTGCTTGCGGCGCGCAACGCGCCAGCGCTACTGCGCCTCTGCCATGTCGATGCCGACGACCTCGCCGACATGATCGCCGAGATCAAGTCGCTCGATCCGCGGCCCGGCCTCGCGTTCGACGCGCCGCTAGCGCAACCGATCGTGCCCGACATCCTGATGCGCGCGCAGCCCGACGGCGGGTGGATCGTCGAGCTGAACGCCGACACCCTGCCGCGCGTGCTCGTCAACAACCGCTATTACGCGCGGATCAGCCGCGCGGCGCGCAGCAAGGGCGAGCGCGACTACCTCACCGACCGGCTGCAGGCGGCGAACTGGCTGGTGAAATCGCTGCATCAGCGGGCCACGACGATCCTCAAGGTCGCCACCGAGATCGTCGAGCAGCAGGACGGATTCTTTCGCCACGGCGTCCAATCGCTGCGACCCTTGATCCTGCGCGACATCGCCGACGCGATCGGCATGCACGAAAGCACCGTCAGCCGCGTTACCACCAATAAATACATCGCGACGCCACGCGGGCTGTTCGAACTGAAGTACTTCTTCACCTCGGCGATCGCCGCCTCGCGCGGCGGCGAGGCGCATTCGGCCGAGGCGGTGCGCTTTCGCATCCGCCACCTGATCGACCGAGAAGCCGCCGAGAATACGCTGTCGGACGAGCGGATCGTCGAGCTGCTGCAGGCGGAAGGAGTGGACATTGCCCGCCGGACGGTCGCCAAATACCGGGAGGCAATGCGCATTCCTTCGTCGGTGCAGCGCCGGCGCGAGAAGCTGATGGCGCTATGAGCCGATTGGAGCCGCGGCATGGCTGATGTTGACCAGCAGACCAGCGTGGACATGGCTGATTTGGTGACGCCGCGCGCCGTCGTCGCCCAGCTGCGCGCGCCGACCAAGCGCCAGGTGTTACAGGAATTGGCGCGCCGCGCGGCGACGGTGACCGGCATCGCCGACAAGCGCATCTACGACGCGCTCGCCGAGCGCGAGCGGCTGGGCACCACCGGCATCGGCAGCGGGGTCGCAATCCCGCATTGCCGGTTGCCCGAGCTCACCCGGCTTTACGGCATGTTCGCGCGGCTCGAGCGGCCGGTGCCGTTCGAGGCGATCGACGACCAGCCGGTCGACCTCGTGTTCCTGCTGCTGGCGCCGAGCGAGGCCGGCGCCGAGCACCTGAAGGCGTTGGCGCGCATCTCGCGTCTGCTGCGCGACAAGGCAACATGCGGGAAGCTGCGCGGCGCCAACAGCGCCGACGCGCTTTACGCGCTGCTGACCGAAGGCGCGACGGGGTAACTCATCCTCGTCATCGCGAGCGGAGCGAAAAAATCTCCCGCAAGGTCCGCGCCGGGAGGAGCTTGCGTCGTCGCGCTGCGTGCTCCTCGCAATGGCGGTCTAGTGCACGCTGACGGGTTCGAGCTCGTTCTGGCGCACCACCGCGAAGGCAATGTCGCGATTGCCGGTCAGCGCGATTTGCGTACCGTCGGCGGCGTGGATCGCGTAGCCGGCGGTGCCGTCGACGACGACCGGCTTCACATAGGCGATGTCCTGCATGCCGAGCATCGCCAGATCGTTCGTGGTCATGTGCCGCAATGTTTCTGCTATCTGCATCTCAACCTCCCCTGCCCTGGCTTCGCACCGGCCGGCAGGCGGTTAAGTCCCCGCCCCAAGACCCTTGGCGAGGACATGCCATTTTCGCGCCAACTACTTCGACGAACGCACCAGCGTCGGTGCGGTTCGCGTCAACTCGACCGGGTCGGCCTTCTCGGCGCCGTCCGTGATCTCGATGTTGCGCACCCGGGTCTCGATCTGCGGCCGCGTCAGATCGATGTGCAAGAGGCCGTTGTCGAGCCAGGCGCCGCGCACCTCGATGCCCTCGGCCAGCACGAAAGAGCGCTGGAACTGGCGGGCAGCGATGCCGCGGTGCAGGTAGATTCGGTTGTCGTCATCGGTCTGCTTGCCGCGCACGACGAGTTGGTTGTCCTCGACCGTGAGCTTCAGGTCGCTCATCGCAAAGCCGGCGACAGCGAGCGTGATGCGCAGCGAATTGTCGCCGATCTGCTCGATGTTGTAGGGCGGATATCCGTCGCTCGACACCTTGCTGACCCGGTCGAGCGCCCGCTCGAAATGGTCGAACCCCAGCAGGAGCGGGGAATTGAACAAGGACAACCGTGCCATGGCGGCTTCTCCTCACTGAGCGAGACAACCCCGTCGGACCCGATATCGGCACCCGACGGCATCGCTTTATTTGGGGACGCCGCCCGCGCCGATCAAGCGAGCGCGACATGCGGCGGAAGCAACCTGCGAGCGAGAGAATTTGCGCCATGCTGTTGCAAAGCCCTCCGGCACCCCATATGAGGCGCGCAATAGCGGCTCCCGAGTGGACACGCCGATGACGAGACAAACCCTGCAGCGCTGCGGCCGATGGCGCCTTATCGCGGCCCTGCTGTTCAGCCTGACGCTGGCGCTGACGCCGAGCCTCGCCGACGCCCGCGCCGGCTCGAGCTTTGGCGGCGGCGGGTCGAGCTTTGGCAGCCGCGGCCTGCGCAGCTTTGACAATAACGGCGCCTCGCCGCTCAGCCGCACGATGGAGACCCCGTCGACCGGGTACAATTCGGGCTACGGCGGCAGCTTTTTCTCGCGCCACCCGTTCCTCACCGGGATTTTCGGCGGCTTCCTCGGCTCGATGCTGTTCGGCGGCGGGTTCTTCGGCCACATGCTGGGCGGGCTGTTCAGCCTGTTGATCATTGGCCTCCTGATCGGCTTCCTGTTCCGGTTGATGTCGGGCGGGCTCGGGGTGACGACCGGCGGGATGGGCATGCCGCGCTCGGTCGGCGCCGCGGCGGCGCCAATGGCGCAACGCTATCGCGGCCGCGACATCTATGTCAGCGACGCCGACCTCAACGCCTTCCAGTCGCTACACGCGGCGATCCAGGAAGCATGGGGCCGCGGCGACCTCGCGCAGATGCGGCAGCTGATGACGCCCGAGATGCTGAGCTATTTCTCGCAGGAGCTGACCCGTAACGCGAGCCAGGGCGTCGAGAACCGCGTCGCCAACGTCACGCTGGTGAAGGCCGAGCTGACCGAGAGCTGGGAAGAGAGCGACCTTGAATACGCCACCGCCTATATGCGGTGGACGGCGCTCGACTACACGGTGCGGCTGGACGCGGCGCCGTCGGCGCCAGGCGCGCTCGTTGCGGGCGACCCGCGCATCCCCACCGAATCGGAGGAAGTGTGGACCTTCGTCCGGCGGCGCGGCGGGCAGTGGCTGCTATCGGCGATCCAGCAGGTCTGATTACGGCCAAGCCGCCTCCGGCGGCAGGGACATCAAAATGGCTTCAACATTGCCGCCGGTCCTGAGCCCGAACCGGGTCCCGCGATCGTAGAGCAGGTTGAACTCGACGTACCGGCCGCGGCGGACGAGCTGGTGACGGCGCTGCTCGTCGGTCCACGGCAGCATCATGCGCGCCCGCACGATCGGCGCATAGGCGGCGAGGAACGCCTCGCCGACCGACCGTACAAAGGCGAAATCGCGGTCGACATCGCCGCTGTCGAGATAGTCGAAGAAGACGCCGCCGGCGCCGCGCGGCTCGTTGCGGTGCGGCAGGAAGAAATACTCGTCGCACCATTTCTTGTACTCGGCGTAGGCGCCGGGCGCGTAGGCGTCACAGGCGCCGCGCAGCACCGCATGAAAATCGGCGGCCGCCGGCTCGTCGGGATAGATCGGCGTCAGGTCGGCGCCGCCGCCGAACCAGGCCTTGCGCGTCACGATATGCCGCGTGTTCATGTGCGCTGCCGGAACCAGCGGCGAGCACAGATGGGCGACGAGCGAAATGCCGCCGGCCCAGAAGCGCGGGTCTTCCTCGGCGCCGGAATCTCCTTGCGAAATTCCGGCGCGAACTCGCCGTGCACGACCGAGACGTTGACCCCGACCTTCTCGAAGACGCGACCCTTCATGACCGCCATCGTGCCGCCGCCGCCACCGGGCCGCTGCCAGTCCGAACGCCGGAAGCGGGCGCTCGCGCCGCCGGCGAATTCGTCCTCGATCGCCTCAAACTCGGCGCAGATACGGTCGCGCAACGCCGCGAACCAAGCGGCGGCGTCCTCGCGGCGATCGGCTGCTTCGGTCATTGATCCGGTCATCCGGGTGGCAATCCGCCGGTCTGGCGCAGCGCCTCGTAGAGCGCGATCGCTCCGGCCTGCGCGACGTTGAGCGATCGTGCCGCGCGGCGCAAGCGAATGACGACGCGTGCATCGGCGGCGGCATGAACCTCCGCCGGCACACCGGCGCTCTCGCGGCCCAGGAGGATCGTGTCGGCCGGCGCAAACGCGAAGCGGTCGAGCGCCACGCCGCCCGACGTGGTCATCAGCACCAGCCGCGATTCCGCCGGGCGTGCCGCGACGAACGCGGCCCAGGACCGATGCCGCGTCACCTCGGCGAGTGCGGCATAATCGAGCGCCGCGCGGCGCAGACGTCGGTCGTCGTAGAGAAAGCCGAGCGGCTCGATCAGATCGACGCCGACCCCGAAACACGCCGCCAGACGCAATAGCGCCCCGGTATTCTGAGGAATGTCCGGCTCGTAGAGAGCGAGGCGCAACATGAATTGCCCGAGGGTTGCAAAAAGAACGCGCGAGCGACATCGCGAGATTGCGTATAGTATTGCGTTCCTTGCCGATTTATGCGGCAGTCTGTCGCATAGTTCGGCTTCTTCAACGCTGTAGCTTGCGGTTTCTCCGGCTGCCGGGGGATGGCGGCTGCCTCAAGAGGTTTCGCATGTCGGATGTGGCGCAATCGCAGGTTCATGGCCATGACGGCGAGACGCGACGCGATTTCCTGACCTTGACCGCGTCGGCGCTCGGGGCGGTCGGCCTCGCGACCGCGATCTGGCCGTTCATCGATACGCTGAACCCGGCGAAGGACACGCTCGCGCTATCGACGACCGATGTCGATCTGTCGCCGATCCAGCTCGGCCAGCGGCTGACCGTCGCCTGGCAGGGCAAGCCGGTGTTCATCGACCATCGCCCGCCCGCCGAGATCAAGGCCGCGGAGGAGGTCGACATCTCGACGCTGCGCGACCCGCAAAAGGATTCCGACCGGGTGCAAAAGCCCGAGTGGCTGATCGTCGTCGGCGTCTGCACCCATCTCGGCTGCGTGCCGCTGGGGCAGAAGGCGACCGACACGCGCGGCGAGTTCGGCGGCTGGTTCTGCCCCTGCCACGGCTCGCAATACGACACGTCGGGCCGCATCCGCAAAGGTCCGGCGCCGGCCAATCTCGCGGTGCCCGACTACCTGTTCACCAGCGACACCACCGTCAAGATCGGTTAGGAGCGCCCGAGCCAT
>JASHUW010000644.1 GCA_030039815.1 Alphaproteobacteria bacterium | reverse complement strand
TGCTCGGCCCCGATGTCCGGAAGCATCGGGATGTCCGGTGCGCTCTCGGGGTCGCCGCCGAAAAACACCCAGACATTGCCCTGCACCTCGCGCACCGGATAGCTCTCGACGCAAATCCGGCTCACATCGTGCGGGTGCGATTCGGGCAGCGCCGGGATCGCCGCGCACTCGCCGGACGGCCGGAACCGCCAGCCGTGATAGGCGCATTCGATCTCGCGACCGTCGAACTTGCCGTAATGCAGCGGAATCCCCCGATGCGGACAGAGGTCGCGCAGCGCGAAGGCCGCACCGTCGGCGCCGCGCCCGAACACCAGCGGCTCGCCGAGATAGACGCGCGCTTCGAGCGCGCCCGGCTTCAGCGCCGCGCTCGGCATCGCGTAGTACCACATCTCGCGCAGCGGCTTGGCGCGCTCGTCGGCTTGTTGGTACTGGCCTCGCATACGCCCCAAACTAGCCGAGACCGCTATGCTCTCCGAGTACGGAGTTTACCGTATGGCAGGAGCACTATCCTCCTGTCGCCGCAGCGGCTATTTTCCGGGCACGTCATGCCCGGCCTGCGCATCATCCGCCATCCCGCCTCTTCCGCGCCCTATCGGCGCGGTGCGGTGCTGGCGATGGGCAATTTCGACGGGCTGCACAAAGGGCACGCCGCACTGATCGACCACGCCCGTGCGCTGGCGCGTGACAGTGGCGCGCCGGCCGCGGTGCTGACCTTCGAGCCGCACCCGCGCAATATTTTTGTGCCCGGTTGCGAGCCGTTCCGCCTGACACCGTTCCGCGTCAAGGAGCGCGAGATCGCGCGGCTCGGCGTCGACTTCCTGTTCATCCAGCATTTCGACGCCGAGTTCGCCAAGCAAAGCGCCGAATCGTTCATCGCCGAGGTCATGGTCGACGCGATCGGCGCGTCGCATATCGTCGTCGGGCACGACTGCACCTTCGGCAACCGGCGGCGCGGCACGCCCGACATGCTGCGCGAGCACGGCGCGGCGAAAGGCTTCGGCGTCACCGTGGTCGATCCGGTGCGCGGCGGCGACACGGTCTATTCCTCGACCCATATCCGCGAGCTCTTGAAGGCCGGCAAGCCGCGCGAGGCGGCGGCGCAGCTCGGCCGCTTCTGGGAGATCGACGGGCGCGTCGCGCTCGGCGACCAGCGCGGGCGCACGATCGGCTTCCCGACCGCCAATCTGGGCCTCGGCGAATATCTGCGGCCGGCGCTCGGCGTCTATGCCGTGCGCGTGTCGGGCGACGGGCCGGACGACCCGCTCGACGGCAGGACCGTCGACGGCGTCGCCAATCTCGGCCTCAGGCCCACGGTCGGCGGGCTGGTGCCGCGGCTGGAAGCGCATCTCTTCGACATCAACCGCGACCTTTACGGCCGCCACCTGCGCGTCGCATTGGTCGAGTTCATCCGCCCCGAAAGGAAATTCGCCAACTTCGACGAGCTGAAGACCCAGATCGCCGCCGACGCGCAAACCGCGCGCGAGATGCTGACCGCCGTGCCGCGCGGCGATTGACCCTCTCGAATTTCAGCGAAGCCGCTGTTATATCTGCGGCCCATGGCGATGAGTTGCGGGTGGATGCAGCGAATTAGGCACCCGGTCCTCTTCTGAGGGCCGGGCCGTATTCGTTTTCGCCGCATCTCGTTCAGGAACTCACCATGCCTACGGATTACCGTCCGACCGTCTTTCTGCCCAAGACCGATTTCCCGATGCGCGGGGATTTGCCGAACCGCGAGCCGGCGATCCTCGCCCGCTGGGAAGCGATGGGCCTTTACAAAAAGCTGCGCGAGGTCTCGCAAGGCCGCGAGAAATTCGTGCTGCATGACGGCCCGCCCTACGCCAACGGCGAGCCGCATCTCGGCACCGCGCTCAACAAGATCTTGAAGGACATCGTCAATCGCGGCCAGCAGATGCTCGGCAAGGACGCGCCTTACGTGCCCGGCTGGGACTGTCACGGCCTGCCGATCGAATGGATCGTCGAGGAGCAGTACCGCAAGAAGAAGCAGTCGAAGGACAGCGTGCCGATCGCGCAATTCCGCCAGGAATGCCGCGATTTCGCGGCGCATTGGATCGAGGTCCAGAAGCGCGATTTCAAGCGGCTCGGCGTCATCGGCGACTGGGATCACCCGTACCTAACGATGAGCTTCGACGCCGAGGCGCAGATCGTGCGCGAAATCGGCAAGTTCCTGATGAATGGCGGGCTCTACAAGGGCGCGAAGCCGGTCTTGTGGTCGGTGGTCGAGCAGACCGCGCTCGCCGAAGCCGAAGTCGAATACCACGACCATAAATCGACGACGGTCTGGGTGCGCTTCCCGGTCGGCCATGCGAGCCGGCCGTCGCTGCATCACGCATCGGCGGTGATCTGGACGACGACTCCCTGGACGCTTCCCGGCAACCGCGCGATCGCCTATTCGCCGGAGCTGGAATACGCGGTGATCCAGGTCGACGAGACCGCGGAAGGCAGCCGGGCGGTCGGGCCGCGCGACGGTAAGCTCGGCGAGAAGCTGCTCGTCGCGATGCCGCTGATCGGGGATTTCTGCAAGGCGGCCGGGATCGCCCGGCATACCATCGTCGATCTGTTCCGCGGCAGCGCGCTCGCCGGCACGGTCGCCCGGCATCCGCTCCACGGCCAGGGCTACGACTTCGACGTGCCGCTCTTGCCGGCGGGGTTTGTCGAGGCCGACGCCGGCACCGGCCTCGTGCACATCGCGCCCAACGCCGGCCAGGACGACTGGGAACTTGGCCGCGCGCACGGCATCCCGGTGATCGACGCGGTCGGCGCCGACGGCGTCTATCTCGACAGCGTGCCGCTCTTCGCCGGGCGCCGGGTCTACCGGCCCGACGGCAAGGAAGGCGACGCCAATGCAGCGGTGATTGCGGCGGTCGAGGCGGCCGGCGGCCTCTTGGCGCGCGGCACGCTCGTCCATTCCTATCCGCATTCGTGGCGGTCGAAAGCGCCGCTCATCTTCCGCAACACGCCGCAATGGTTCATCAGCATGGAGACCAACGGTCTCCGCGTCGCGGCGCTAAAGGCGATCAATGAGACCCGTTGGGTCCCGCCGCAGGGCAAGAACCGCATCGGCGCGATGATCGAGGGGCGGCCCGATTGGTGCGTGTCGCGCCAGCGCGCCTGGGGTGTGCCGATCCCGGTCTTCGTCAACAAGAAGACCGGCGAGCCGCTGCGCGACCAGGCGGTGATCGACCGCATCGCCGCCGCGGTTGAGCGCGGGGGCGGCGACGTGTGGTTTTCCGCCGACTCTCGTGAATTCCTCGGCAATGCCTACGACCCGGCCGAGTGGGACCAGGTCACCGATATCATCGAGGTGTGGTTCGATTCCGGCTCGACGCACGCCTTTGTGCTGGAAAAACGGCCGGAGCTGAAATGGCCGGCCTCACTCTATCTCGAAGGCTCGGACCAGCATCGCGGCTGGTTCCATTCCTCGCTCTTGGAGGCCTGCGGCACCCGCGGCCGCGCGCCCTACGAGGCGGTGCTGACCCACGGCTTCGTGCTCGACGAGGCCGGGCGCAAGATGTCGAAGTCGCTCGGCAACGTCATCGCGCCGCAGGACGTGATGCGCCAGTCAGGCGCCGACATTTTGCGGCTATGGGTCGCCGGCTCGGATTATTCCGAGGACATCCGCATCGGCCCCGAAATCCTCAAGCGCTTCGGCGACACCTATCGCCGGCTGCGCAACACGCTGCGCTATCTGCTCGGTGCGCTCGACGAGTATTCGCCGGCGGAGGAAATGCCGCCGGAGGACATGCCCGAGCTGGAGCGCTGGGTGTTGCATCGCCTCGCCGAACTCGACGGGCTGGTGCGTCAGGCGGTCGAGGATTTCGATTTCCACGGCATGTTCACCGCGCTGCATAACTTCTGCGCGGTCGACCTGTCGGCGTTCTACTTCGACATCCGCAAGGACCGCCTCTATTGCGACGCGGCCGCCGATCCGCTGCGGCGCGCCACCCGCACGGTGATGGATCGCACCTTCGACTGCCTGGTGCGCTGGCTCGCTCCGATCATCTGCTACACCGCCGAGGAAGCCTGGCTCGCCCGCCACGGCGACGCGCCGGGCCGCAGCCTCCATCTCGAAACCTTCGCCGAGGTGCAGCCGGCCTGGCTCGATCCAGTGCTCGGCGAGCGCTGGGAAAAGCTGCGCGACATCCGCCGCGTGGCGACCGGCGCGCTCGAATTGGAGCGTGGCGCCAAGCGGATCGGGTCGAGCCTGCAGGCGGCGATCGAGCTCTACGTGCCGCCCGAGACCGCGGCGCTGCTCGACGGCGTCGATCTCGCCGAATTGTGCATCACCTCGGCCGGCGCCCTGATCGTCGCGCCGCCGCCGGACGGCGCCTTCACGCTGGCCGAGTTGCCCGGCGTCGGGGTGGTGGTCCGCGACGCGCCCGGCGACAAGTGCGAGCGCTGTTGGCGGGTGCTCCCCGAGGTCGGCAGCGTCATGACGCACGCCGATCTGTGCCATCGCTGCGCCGAGATCGTCGGCCGCCTGCCGGCCGCCGCGCAATGATCGGACGCGGCCTCGGCCCGGCGATCTCGGTGGTCGTCCTCGACCAACTCAGCAAGTACGTGGTGCTGCAGCATTTCGACGAGCAGGGTTGCGCCAATCATCGCGAGATCGTCACCGGATTTTTCGATCTCGTGCTGACCTGCAATCGCGGGATGAGCTTTGGGTTGTTCAACGCAGGACCCGGGCTCAGCGTGCCGTTGTTCTCGATCGCCGCGGTGGCGATCGTGGCGATTCTGCTGTTCTGGCTGTCGCGCGTGAAGAGCGAGCTGCTGTCGAGCGCGATCGGCCTCATCATTGGCGGCGCGCTCGGCAACGTGATCGACCGGCTGCGTTTCGGCGGCGTCGTCGACTTTCTTTATTTTCACCTGGGCTCGTGGTATTGGCCGGCTTTCAACGTCGCAGATTCGGCGATCTGCATCGGCGTAGCGATAATGCTCTTCGAGGGATTACTGGCGCGCCGTCAAGGACTACAAGCAAAGCAGGAGGGCGACCGGCTGCCATGACTGGGTCATCGCGAATGGTTATTGCAGCTTCCCAGCGTCTTCTACCGGCGGTTGCTTGCGTCGGATTGATCCTGCTGCTTGGCGGCTGCAGCAACTGGAAACAGGATCTTGGCATCGAGCCGGTATCGCCTGACGAATTCGCGGTCGAGTCGCGCGCGCCGCTGACCGTTCCGCCCGATTTCAACCTGCGCCCGCCCGAACCTGGGGCGCCACGGCCGCAGGAAGCCAGCATGGCGAGCAAGGCGCAAGGGGCCATCGACACTGCCGGGCCCGGCCAGCCAGGCAAGCAGGAAACCGGCACGCTGCATTACCAGGGCACCAACCTCGCCGACCCGAATGCCCAGATCGCCGACCAGAGCCTTGCCGCGAAGCTGCTGCAATCGGCTGACACCGGCGACAGCGCGGTGCTCGAGAACCGCAAGACGACGGTGCTGCAAGGCGTCTACTAAAACAACAACCGGCGCAAAGAACGCCGAGGCAACGCAAAGGGCACCAAGGCCATCCTCGCGGCGAAGCCGCATCAATCTGACAAAGAGACGGTGGGGACAGCTTCGCGTCCTTCGCGAC
>JASHUW010000643.1 GCA_030039815.1 Alphaproteobacteria bacterium | reverse complement strand
GCTGAATTGTAGGTTCCCGGCGACAGAAGCACGATTTCCGGGTCCTGCCGGTTGGCCGGCGCGATGTCGCGCATCGCGCCGACGAGATGCATCCCGTAATCCTCAACCGAGCGCAGACCGATCTCGTCCACCAGGTCGGGAAACGAGCGCAGCATCATGTGGCGGTTCTCGATGACATAGCTCACCCCCGAGGGGGTGCGGGCATTGTCCTCGAGGACGCGGAATGCGCCTTTCTCATCGCGGATGATGTCGGTGCCGCAGATGTTGACATAGGCGTTGTGCGGGATTTTGACGCCACGCATCTGCGGGCGCCAGTTGGCGTTGCCGAGGATGAGGTCCGCCGGAACGATCCCGTCCTTGAGGATGTGCTGGCCGTTATAAAGGTCGGCGAGCAGCAGGTTGATCGCGGTGACGCGTTGTTTGACGCCGCGCTCGATCTTGTCCCACTCCTCGGCCGGCAGCACGCGCGGGATCGCATCGAACGGGAGGATGCGGTCGATCGCCTGACTGTCGGAATAGACCGTGAAGGTGATCCCGAGATTATAGAGCGCCTGCTCGGCAAGCGCGGCACGGCGCTTGAACTCGGCAATCGGCATGCGCCCCAGGCGATCGCGGATTTCCGCCGTCGCCGGGCAGGCCAGCATCTCGCAATAGAACCCGCCGGGGTCGTAGGAATCGAGAACAAAATCGCCCATCTGGCGCCGCTTCCCCTGTGCCGTCACCGGACATGCACAGGGCGCGCCAAGGCGCCGTCTTCAGAACCAGTGGCGCAGCTCGATGCGGTTGCCGTTCGGGTCCTCGATTTCGGCACGCGCGTAGTCGTCGCGGAACACCGGACCCCACGCCGCAGTGACGCCCTTCGCCTCGAGATAGGCGAGCGCGTTCTTCATATCATCGACCTCGAGCGCCATCATCCGATAGCCGAGATGCTCCCTCGGCTGCGCGGGCGCGACCGGCACGCCCTGATAAGACATCAGCTCCACCGTGGTGCCGCCAAGCCCGAGATAGGCGATGTCGAGCATGACGCCCGAAGCCGGCTGTGGAATGCGGTCGCGCCGCCCCACCGTAAAACCGAGCACCTCGGTATAGAATGCGATGGTGGCTTCGAGCTTGTCGGTGACGATCTCGATATGGTCGATGCGCTTGAACATCGATCAGCCTCCCGTGTGTCGGGTTGGGCGGAAGGTGTGCGCCGGCTCCTCGGCGTAATCCCGGCTGCGCGGGATGCGGCGTACCATCTCCTCGTATTGCGGCCAGGCGGCGATGAATTGCTGCACGAGCTCTTCCGGAAGATCGAGATCGGCGCGTTTGAGGAGCGCGCGGATGTCGTCTCCCGTCGCGGGCGGGAGGTGAGAAAGATTATTCGGCATGTCTGCGTCCCCGATAAGACGAATTTTCTTCGTCGCCCCCGCGCAGGCGGGGGCCCAGGGCAGCCGTACAACCGCTCGCCCCTGGGTTCCCGCTTTCGCGGGAAAGACGAAAGAAAGAATTGGAACAGAGCATCATGCGAGGTCCGGATGGCGGCGGTGCCAATCGGTCGCCTGCTGATAGGCATAAGCGATCTTGAGCGTCGTCCCTTCCTGGAACGGCGCGGCGGCGATCTGCAGCGACAGCGGCATCCCCTCGGCTCGGCTGAACCCGCAGGGGATCGCCAGCGCCGGCACGCCGCTGATGCTGAACGGCATGGTGATGCTCGGCGCGGTGACGAGCCGGTCGGGCGCGTTCGGGTCGGCCGTGTCGGCGATCGTGCGCGCGCCGGCGGTGATCAGCGCGTCGAACCGGGTGAACGCCGCGCGCTGCTCGTTCGCCAGCGCGGTGCGCCAGCGCAGCGCCGCCAGGTAATCCTCGCCGCGGATCAGCGCGCCGGGCAGCACGCGGTTGCGCAGGATGCGGCCGAAATCCCGCGGCCGCGTGCGCAGATCGTGCTCATGGATGGAATAAAGCTCAACGCTCGAGATCGTCGTCTTGCAGTCGGTGTAGTCGCGCAGGCTCGACAGTGTCACGGTGTCGACCGTCGCGCCGAGGGTTCTCAGCACATCAATGGCGCCGGCGATCGCGGCGTCGAGATCAGGATGCGCGCCGGCGCCTTGGTGCCAGCCCTCGACCAGGCCCAGCCGCAGCCCTTTGATGCCACCGGGAAGCGTGGTGAGGTAGTCCGGCACCGGGCGATCCTCGCTGCCCGGGTCCGCGGGGTCGTACCCGGCAATGACCTGCAGCATCAGCGCGATGTCTTCGGCGCTGCGGGTCATCGGGCCGATATGGTCCATCGTGAAGGTGTTGGGGAAGACGCCGCGACGGCTGACCCGGCCGTAGGTCGGCTTCAGCCCGGCGATGCCGCAGAACGCAGCGGGGCCGCGGATCGAGCCGCCTGTGTCGGTGCCGATCGCCGCCGGCATGAACCCGGCCGCGACCGCCGCGCCGGGGCCGCTCGACGAGCCGCCGGGGAGCCGGTTCGTGTCCCACGGGTTGCGCGCGGGTGGCCACGGGAGGTCGAAACTTGGGCCGCCCAAGGCGAATTCCCAGGTGGCGAGCTTGCCGAGCAAGATTCCGCCGCCGGTTTTGAGGCGATGGACGACCGTGGCGTCTTCGGCCGGGACATGATCCTGGCGCAGCTTCGAGTGGCCGGTAGTGGGGATGCCGGCGGTCTCGACGATATCCTTGAGGCCGTACGGAACGCCGTGCATCGGCCCGCGGCGCTCGCCTGCGATGATCTCGCGCTCGGCTTCTTTCGCCTCGGCGAGCGTGATCTCCTCGGTCACGCGAATGAAGCTGTTGAGCCTTCCGTCATGCGCCGCGATGCGGTCGAGCAGGGCGCGCGTCACCTCGACCGGCGACAGCTCGCGCCGGTCATAGGCTCGCCCCAGCTCGGCGATGCTCAGGAACGGGATGTCCATCGGCATGCCTCGAAATTCGGCGGCGACGCCGTCTGCCGCAATCGTCGGTCAGCTTAACCTACGATGCCGTGCGCGCGCAGCGTCTCGATCAGCGTTTCGGCCAGCGCATCGACGCTCCGTCGTACCGTCGAAAGCCGCAGCTCGGGTTCTTCCGGCGGCTCGTAGGGGGAGTCGAGACCGGTGAAGTTGGGGATTTCCCCGGCGCGTGCCTTGGCATACAGCCCCTTGGGATCGCGCCGGATGCATTCGTCGAGCGGCGTGTCGACAAAGACCTCGATAAACGGATGCGGCGCGACAATCTCGCGGGCCATCTGGCGATCGGCGCGGAACGGCGAGATGAAGGCGGTGATGACGATAAGACCAGCATCCGCCATCAGTTTGGCGACTTCGCCGAGGCGGCGGATGTTCTCGACCCGGTCGGTGTCGGTGAAGCCGAGATCGCGGTTGAGGCCGTGCCGGACATTGTCGCCGTCGAGCAGCATTGAATGGGCGCCCATCGCCAACAGCCGCGCTTCCAGCGCGTTGGCGATCGTCGATTTGCCGGCGCCTGACAACCCGGTCAGCCATACCACGGCGGCGTGCTGCGCCTTGAGCGCCGCGCGATCCTCGGCGCTGACCGTCAGCGCCTGCATGTGGACGTTGCTTGCCCGATGCAGTCCGAAGGCGATCATCCCGGCCGCGGCGGTCTCGTTGGTGAAGCGGTCGATCAGGATGAATGCGCCGGTGTCGCGGTTCTCGGCATAGGGGTCGAAGGCGATCTGCCGCGCGGTGGCGAAATTGCAGAACCCGATTTCGTTGAGCGCTAAGGTACGGGCCGCGATATGTGCGCCGCTATCGATGTCGATCCGGTGCTTCAGCGTGGTCACCGACGCCGGCACCGTGCGGGTGCCGACCTTAAGCCAATAGGAGCGACCTGGGACGAGCTGCTCTTCCTTCATCCAGATGAGGTGCGCGGCGAACTGGTCGGCGAACTGTGCGCGAGAGCGTGGGCTCGTGAGGAGATCGCCGCGGGTCACGTCGATCTCTTGCGCAAGGGTCAGCGTGACGGCGTCGCCTTTTCTGGCGCGGTCGACCGGCCCTCCGAAGGTGACGATCTCCTTGATCGTGGCCTCCACCCCAGAACCGGCGACGATGACCGGGTCGCCGGGGGCCACCGAGCCGGCCGCGACCGTCCCGGCGATGCCGCGGAAATCGTCATGCGGCCGGCTGATCCACTGTACCGGGAAGCGGAACCCCGTGCTGTCGCCGGAATCGGTGACGTCGATCGTTTCGAGATAGTCGAGAAGGCTCGGGCCCCGATACCACGGTGTTCGCGGTGATCGGTTACTGACATTGTCACCATAGCGGGCGGAAATCGGGATCGCTTCCATCGAGGCGAAATGGAAATCGCTCACATAGCGGCGAAACTCGTCGACGATGGCGTCGAAAACGCCGCGATCAAACTCCACCAGGTCGAGTTTGTTGACCGCCAGCACGACGTGCCGGATGCCAAGCAGCGAGCAGATGAGCGAGTGCCGCCGGGTTTGTGCGACGGCGCCCTTTCGCGCATCGACCAGCAGCAGAGCAAGATCCGCGGTCGAGGCGCCTGTCGCCATGTTGCGCGTGTATTGCTCGTGGCCGGGCGAATCAGCGACGATGAACGAGCGCCGCTTGGTCGCAAAGAAGCGGTAGGCGACATCGATCGTGATGCGCTGCTGGCGCTCGTCTTCGAGACCGTCGAGCAGCAGCGAGAAATCGATATCGTCGCCCGTCGTGCCGAAGCGTCGCGAGTCGCGTTCGAGCGAGGCGAGCTGATCGCTCGGAATCGCTGCGGATTCGTGGAGCAGCCGGCCGATCAGGGTCGACTTGCCGTCATCCACCGAGCCGCAGGTCAAAAAGCGCAACAGTGGCTTGTCTGCCGGCTCGAACGCGGGGACGTTCTCGCCGGAGAACGCCGGGGCGGCAACCATTAGAAATACCCTTCGCGCTTCTTGCGCTCCATCGAGGCATCCTCGTCAGCATCGATCAGCCGCCCTTGCCGTTCCGATTGTCGCGCGCCGCGCAGTTCGGCGACGATGTCGGCGACCGTTGCGGCATCCGACTCGATCGCTCCGGTGAGCGGATAGCAGCCCAACGTCCGGAAACGCACCCGCCGCAGTTCCGGCGCCTCCCCCGGCTCCAGCGGCAGCCGGTCGTCATCGACGACGATCAGCGTGTCGCCGCGCCGTACGACGGGCCGCTCCTTGGCGAAATAGAGCGGCACCACTTCGATCCCCTCCGCTTCGATGTAGCGCCACACGTCGAATTCCGTCCAATTCGACAGTGGGAATACGCGCATCGACTCGCCCGGACGCAGCCTCGTGTTGAACAGGTGCCACAATTCCGGGCGCTGGTGGCGCGGGTCCCAGGCATGACCGCCGGTCCGGAACGAGAAGATGCGTTCCTTGGCGCGGCTTTTTTCCTCGTCGCGCCGCGCGCCGCCGATCGCCGCGTCGAAACCGAACTTGTCGAGCGCCTGCTTCAATGCCTCGGTCTTCATCACCTGTGTGTGCAACGCCGAGCCCGAGGAATAGGGATTGATGCCGCGTTCGAGCCCTTCCTGGTTGGTGTGCACGATGAGCTCGATGCCCAGCCGCGCCGCCGTCGCGTCGCGAAACGCGATCATCTCGCGGAACTTCCAGGTGGTGTCGATATGCATCAAGGGAAAGGGCGGCTTCGCAGGATAGAACGCCTTCAGCGCGAGATGCAGCAGCACGCTCGAATCTTTGCCGATCGAATAAAGCAGCACGGGGTTGCGGAACTCTGCCGCGACCTCGCGCAAGATGCCGATCGCCTCGGCTTCGAGCTGTTTCAGATCGGCCGGCAAGGCGCCGCTGCGGGTCACGATTTGCGGCGTCGGTGGTGCCGCGGGAACGGGCGGCGACACGGGCGGCGTGGTCGTCGCCAGCCTGGTCGTGGCCAGCCGGGTCGTGGCCGGTCGCCATGAGCGATGGCGGATGGCCGCCGTGACCGCGACACTCGCCGCGGCGAAGAGGACAAATGCGATGAAGGCGGGTAGCTCACCTTCCTCGACGCCAAAACTGTCAAATGGCGGCACCCAGAAATACTCCGCCGCGAGCGTTGCGAGCACGGCGGTCAGCGAGCCCGGGCCGAGCCCGCCAAGCCAAGTCGCCGCGACGATCGCGACGTAATAGGCGTAGAGGCCGGGATGCGAGGGGCGGAGTCCGGCGAAGATCGCTGTCGCGCCCGTGGCCAGCAGCACGAGCGCGATCGCCGCGCCATAGCGCATCGCTACATCGCGCTCGCCGGGCCGCTCCTGTGCCAGATCCGGCGCCATACGCGTGAAGTTCGCCTCCGTGGTTCCGCTTGGCTCGAGATTTGTCGTCAACGCCCGCTCTTTTGCGCCGCGTGTTCCGCTTTTGAGAGCGTCAGCTTTTCGGGATGTACAATGGTCTTGTTTACCGCGTTCCTGGCGGCGCCGAGATTGGGGAACTCGCTGTCGACGCCGTCGCGTTGCAGCACGTAGCTTTGTGACATCGGCTTGCGGCTGATTTGGTCGGCGACGGTACGCTTGACGATCGTCCAGTGAACCCGACGCGTGCCGGCTTCTTCCTCGACATCCTCGAAACCGCG
>JASHUW010000642.1 GCA_030039815.1 Alphaproteobacteria bacterium | reverse complement strand
CGACCGCAGGTCTGCTGAACGCCGAACGGCTGGCTCTGTTGAAGCCGGGGGCGGTGCTGATCAACACCGCGCGCGGGGCGATCATCGACGAAGTGGCGCTTTGTGCGCTGGCCAAGGCGCGGCCCGACCTGCGGCTGGCGCTGGACACCTTTGTGACCGAGCCGCTGCCGGCCGAAAGCAAGCTGCGCGGCCTGCCGAACGTAATCCTGACGCCGCATATGGTCGGCCATACCAGCGAAGCCTACGCCACGCTTCCCGGTGCCGCCGTAGACAACGCGCAGCGCCTGCTGACCGGGCGGGCTCCCCGCTACGTCTGCAATCCGGACGCCATTCCGCGCTGGTGGGCGCGCTGGGGCGATCGATGATCTCCTGACCGGCGCGGCCGGGTCAGGGTTGCGACTCCCGGGTGCCTGAGCCAGGCCGCTTTTGCATAGCACATCTGCTTTTTTATCAATGTTCTTGTATTGTTCTCATGACAGTCCGTCACAATATTGTTGTTGCAATTTACGCATCATGGAGCCGAACAATGGGCAACGATCCGCGCTGGCAACAGGCGCTTAAGCAATTGACGGAAGCCGGCGCAGCCGATGAACGCGGTGACTCGCAGGCGATGGCTCGCGGCTTTGAACGCTACTGTGCGACGCTTGATTCGCTGGCGCTCGATCCCGCCGTCCCGCGCGCGGAACGGCGGCGGGCGGCCGAGCTCCTGGAAAAGATCGACACCCTGTTCCGCGCGAATGCGCCAGCGTTGCTGCGTCGCCTCGCGGAAATCCGCGACACCGAAACGGATGCCGTCGCGCGCGCCGAGGCGGCGGCGCTGCTGGCGCAGGCCACCGAACGCTTGCCGGCGGCCTCGAACACGAGGCAGTGATGTCCTTACCTTCGCTCGCTCGGCGCGTCGTATTCTTGGGCGCAGAACGTGCCGCCCTGGTATTTCTCGGCAATCGGATTTTTCGCCTGGCCGCGCTCGGCCGAGAGCACCTGTGCGGCTTGCGGCTCGGAATCGTCCTCCGGCTTGTAGCCGAGCCGATAGGCGTTGGTATTGTCGTACCACGAGCGCTGGTTGCCCGAGACGCCGTAGACGATCTCGTAGCGCACGTCGGGGTGCTCCAATCCGATGCGCACGAGCTGCGTCAGGTCGCGCGGGCTGACCCAGATCGAGAGGCGCCGGCTGTCGATCGGCCGGTCGCCGAAATTGCCGATGCGCACACACAGAAAGCCGATGCCGTGCTTGTCGGAATAGAGGCTGGCGAGCGCCTCGCTGAACGCTTTCGAGACGCCGTAACGGCTGTCGGGTCGCACCGTGACGCGGTGGTCGATCGTCTGCGCGCGCGGGTAAAAGCCGACCGCGTGGTTCGAGGTCGCCATGACGATGCGCTTGACGCCCGCCTTCCGCGCCGCCTCGAACGTGTTGTAGAGGCCGACGATGTTGCCTTCGAGGATCTTTTCCCAGCTGTTCTCGCCGGAGATGCCGCCGAGATGGATGATTCCGTCGCAGCCCGCCACCATCTTCTCGACGGCAGCCATGTCGGCAAGCTCGGTCTGGTCGATCTCCTCGATCGCTCCCTCCCGGCGCGCCGGGGCGATCGGGATGCGGTCGCTGAGCCGCAGCACCGGGTAGACGCCGCGCAGCGTCTCGCGCAGCCCGCGGCCGATGCCGCCACCGGCTCCGGTGATCAGGACTCGGTGCATCTTCGGGGCATCAGGCATGGCTTCCTCGTTCCCTCCAGGATCGTTGCGACGATCCTAGCCGGCGCCGGCCAGCGCGTCCTTATGTTCGGCAAACGCGCAGCGCACCCAATCGATGACCGCGCGCACGCAGACCGCCCGCCGCAGGTCGCGATGCACGATGACCGAATACTCGGCGGCGATCTCGGGCACCGGCGGGGTCAGCCGTTCGAGCAGCGGGTCGCCGTCCGCCGCGAAGCACGGCAGCACCCCCTGGCCGCTGCCGGCGCGGATCGCGGCAAGCTGCATGGTCATACCCGACGCGCGAAAGGCCACCGCGCCGTTCGTCTTCTCGATCTGCTGCTGGACCCAGCGCGCGGTCGCGTAATGCGCCTGTTCTTCCGTGTAAGTCACCCAGGCGTCGCTGGCGGAGCCGCGCCGGCGATAAACGGCGCAGGCGAAGGTGCCTACTTTCGCGACATAAAGATCGCCGCTCTCGGGCGGATGGTGGCGAACCGCCAGATCGGCCTCGCGACGCGCCAGGTTCGCGGTCTGCCGCGACTCGACCAGCTCCAGCGTAATGCCCTTCGGCAGCGCCGTCGGGCCCGCATCGGAGAGACACCGCGCGAGAAAGCCCGCCGCCCATTCACCCACCGAGACCCGTACCGTGCCGCTCAATTCCGGCGACGCCGCGGCGCGGCGCCGCTCCAGCATCAGCGCGGCGCGCTCGACGCTTTCCGCCGCCGGCACCAGCTGCTCGCCGGCGGCGTTGAGGCGCAGCCCTTCCGGCAGGCGATCGAACAGAGTTGGCCCGCCGAACGTCGCCTCGAACGCGGCCAGCCGACGCCCGATCGTCGGCTGGCTCAGCCCCAGCGCGCGGCCCGCCGCGCGCAGCGACCCGTGCCGGGCAACTGCGAGGAAC
>JASHUW010000641.1 GCA_030039815.1 Alphaproteobacteria bacterium | reverse complement strand
TCCTCGACGGCAAGCCGATCAAGGACAACGTCATCAACAAGGAAGTGCTGGGCTAGGGGCGCAGCTTATTTTGCAGTTACGTGGAGTTCGACGCCGGCGCGTTTTTGCAAGTAGCCAAGCACATTGAACAGATTGCGCGCCTGTGGATTGCCTTGCGGACCGAACATCCGAATGAGGCTCTTCGGCTGCGTCCCGATCGCTTCGCCCAGCTTTTCGAAACCGACCGTGGCCTTGATGTAGTCGCGCAGGATCGTCTTGCCGGTGTCGACATCGCCCGCAAGCATCGCGTCGATCCCTTCGCGCAGCAGCGCCTCGGCAAAAGCCGGGTCCGCCGTCACATGCCGCTGTACTAAATCCTTGAAGCTTCGCGTCAATGGCATCCGTGCCTCCTACGATCGCGAACCGCGCTTGCGCCGCCGGTAATCCGCCCAAAATTCGATGGCCGCAGCGATATCGCGCTGTTGCCGCTTCTTGGTGCCGCCCGTCAGCAAGATCACCACCGTATTGCCGTCGCGGCCGAAGTAGACGGGATAACCCGGTCCAAAATTGATGCGATGTTCGAGGACGCCTTCACCGACAGATTTCGCGTTCGAGAAATTGCCTTGGCTCAAGCGCAGGATTGCCGTCGTCACCTTTGCCCGCGCCTCGGCATTGACCGTTGTAAACCATTCTTCGAATGGGCTTTGACCGTTTGCCGAGAGGTAATATCGGATATCGATCACCCCTGGAAGGTAACATTTAAGTTACCTTCCAGCAAGATAGTTAGGACATAAGCACATGGAGCTCGTCATCTTCGCGCGCTTTCACGCGCGGGCCGGGGAAGAGGCGGCGGTCGAGGCGGCGATCCGCGAGGTCATCGTGCCGACCAGCACCGAGGCGGGATGCATCGCGATCAATTCGTACCGTTCGATACGAGACGAACGGCTCTTCTTCATCCACTCGCGCTGGGTGGACGAGGCGGCGTTCGAGCGCCATGCCGGGCAGCCGCACACACGCCGCTTTATCGCTTGCGTTACCGAACTCATCGATCACGATCTCGACGTTCAGCGCACGCATCTCATCGACTGCAATTTTGCCAAAATCACGGTGTAGCGTCGTGGTCATAACCCCGGTGTGGCGGGCCGCAATTTGCTGCAGACTCGCTGCAGGAACAGCAAATAATTGCCGTCGGCCGCCCCGCTTCTTGACTTGGCCCGGCCAAGCTGGCGGGATCGCCCTCCGACCCATCGAACATCAGGAGGAACCCATGGCGCGCCCGAACGGAGTGCGGGAATTGTGGGCGGCGGGCAAGCCCGTCATCAATAGCTGGCTTGGCATTCCCTCGAGCTTCTCGGCCGAGGTGATGGCCAATGCCGGCTGGGACTCGCTCGTCGTCGACATGCAGCACGGCATGATCGACTACCAGATGATGGTGCACATGCTGCAGGGCATCTCGACCACCAACACGGTGCCGTTGGTGCGGGTGCCGTGGAACGACCCGGCCTATATCCAGAAAGCGCTCGACGCCGGCGCCTACGGCATCATCTGCCCGATGATCAACAACCGCGAAGAGGCCGAGAAATTCGTCTCGTCGATGCGCTACGCGCCGGTCGGCAGCCGCTCGTCGGGGCCGATCCGCGCCTCGCTCTACGGCGGTCCCGACTATCACGCCAAGGCCAACGACATCGTCGTCGCGCTCGGCATGATCGAGACCCAGGAGGCGATCGCCAATCTCGACGAGATCTGCTCGACCCCCGGTCTTGATGCGGTCTATGTCGGCCCCTCCGATCTGTCGATCTCGCATGGCTACCCGCCCGGCGGTGACAAGCCCGACGAATGGATGATGGTGCTGCTCGGCAAGGTGCTCGACGCCGCCAAGCGGCACAACGTGATCCCCGGCCTGCATTGCGGCGCGCCCGCCTATGCGCTGAAGGCGATCGACATGGGCTTCCGCTTCGTCACCGTCGGCGGCGACACGCGCTTCGTGACGATGGGCGCCGCCGCCGCGGTGCAGGAGATGCGCACCGGTGTCGCCGCCAAGCCCGGCGCCGGCGCCAGTAGCTCAAGCCCGTACTAGCTTTGGTTCCCTCCCCCGCGAGCGGGGGGAGGGTCGGGGTGGGGGTATGACCCGCATCTTTGTCGATGCCGATGCCTGCCCGGTGCGCGAGGAGGTTTATCGTGTCGCCGGGCGGCTGGGCGTCGGCGTGACCATTGTCTCGAACGGGTCGCGGCCGATCCGCCCGCCGGGTCTGCCCTATGTCGAGATGGTCATGGTCGGCGAGGCGATGGACGCGGCCGACGACTGGATCGCCGAGCGCATCACCGAAGCCGATATCTGCGTCACCAGCGATATCCCGCTGGCGTCGCGCTGTCTCGTTAAGGGCGCGCGCGTCGTGCCGCCCAACGGCCGGCCGTTCACCGACGCCAACATCGCCGCCGCGCTCGCCGGCCGCGAGATCGCGCGTCACCTGCGCGAATTGGGCGAGGGCGGGCGCGGCCCGCCGCCCTTCGCCAAGGCGGACCGCTCGCGGTTCCTCTCGGCGCTCGACGCCGCGGTCCACGCCGTGCTGCGAGCTCAGCCTCCCAGCACCCCCTGCGCCTCGACATAGCAGGCGTAAACCGACTGGCTTGCCGCCATGAACAGGCGGTTGCGCTTCTTCCCGCCGAAACAGACATTGGCGCAGCGCTCGGGCAG
>JASHUW010000640.1 GCA_030039815.1 Alphaproteobacteria bacterium | reverse complement strand
TGCTTTCCGACGATCACCGCACTCTCCGACCATGCGAGGTCATCGAGGATCGTCACATCGCCCGCCGCATGCGCCAACCGCAGCGCCAACGAACGCATCTCCTGCGGAAACCGCGCGAGATCGGCCTCCGCCTCGATCAGCGCGAACGAGCGCTGGTAGATCGCCGCCGGGTCGCGCAGGTAGTCGTAGCGCCGCATCATTTCGGAGCTGGCCCCAACTTTTCGTCGCCCCCGCGCAGGCGGGGGTCCAGGGCAAGCGATGTGGCGGTCGCTCTGGGTTCCCGCGTTCGCGGGAAAGACGATCGTTTGACTCGCGGCGCGGTGACCCCCAGCGTCCACGCCTCCTCCTCGACGATCGGCTGCGGGTCGACGTCGCCGATATCCGGGCTGAACCAGCCCGCCAGCGTCCCCGCGCGGTCGGCCGCGGCGAAGACGCGCGCCACCGTGCGCACCTGTGCTTTGTCTTTCGGCTCGCCGAGCTTCGCGCACGCTTTCCACCACGACGGCCAGACCTCGGCGAAGACGATCCGCGCTTCGTCGGGGAGGTCCAACCCCGTCTCGAACGGCCAGACACGCGCCTGCGCGGCCCAGCGCTCATCGTCACGCAGCGCCCGCACCACCGGCAGCCCGGTCAGCACCTGGCCGCCGACCGAGCCTGCGCCGATCAGCTTCCAGCACGGCTGCGCGCCGACCATCCACGTGTCGATGAGCCGCTTTTCGAGGAGCCCGTCCTCGCCATGGCGTTTGTGGTGCTTGGCGCCGAGGAAGTCGCTCTCCATGCGCACCGGCCGGCCCCAGAACGGGAACGCGCCGTTGGAGATGCGCCGGTTGAGTGCGGCGGCGACCTCGAAACGGTTGTTGTAGTTGTCGTCGCGGTCGTCGAGCAGCGCCGCGATTTCGTTCCACACCGCGCGCCACGGGGCGCGCCACGGCGTGCCGCTGAGCCCAAGCCTTCGCGCGAACCCGGCCGGATAGCCGAACGGGAAATCGAACCCGGCGATGACGCGTTCGCCATTTTCCGTCGCCGCCTGCAGCATCTCGGCGAGCAGCAGCCGCGCCGCGTGCCGGGTCGACGGGTTGGCGACCACCTCGCCGTCCGGCGCATGCCGGCAGATCCAGATGCTGTCGCGCCCGGTCTTCGGCGTCTTCGCGGCGCTCCAATCGACGATGATGTAGGTGTCGAACAGCTTCATCAGTGGTGGTCGTGCCCGTCGTGATGATGGTGGTGACCGTGCCCATCATGATGGTGATGGTCATCCCCGTCGGTGCCGCGGACATGATGGTGATGCCCTTCTTGCGGCGCGCCGGCGTAGCGTTCGTAGCCGACGATCTGCGTGCGGAATTTACAGAGCTGGCAGTTCATGACCGGATTGCCGTGCGCGATTTCCTCGACCCGCTCGACAAAGGCGTCGAGCAGCAGCGGATGATCGCGCAGATAGGCGGCTTTGACGAACTCGATCTCGGGGTGGCGCGCGGCGGCCTCGTCGGTCGCGGCGTAGATGCGCTTCACCAAAATCCCGGTGAACAGGAAATACGGGAACACGACGATGCGGCGGAATCCCAGGCGCGTGGCGCGGTCGAGCGCGGCGTCGACGCGCGGGTGGGCGACGCCGCTGAACGCCGCCTCGGCCCAGCCGAACCCCAACCCCTCCCACAGCATCCGCGCGATCTTGGCGATGTTGGAGTTGGCGTCCGGGTCGTTGGTGCCGCGCCCGACGACGACGAGCAGCGTGTCGGACCGGTTGTCCGGCGCGACGGCCGAGATGCGGTCGGCCGCGGCGTTGATGAGCTTCACATCGATCGCCAGGTCGCGCCCGAGCCGCACGTCGATGCCCGGGTGCTCGGCGCTGAAGCTGTTGATCTCCCACGGCAGGTCGTTCTTGACGTGGCTCGCCGCGAACAGCATTCCCGGCACCGCATGGATGCGCTTGGCGCCGCGCGCAACCAGTGCCGCCAGCCCGTCGCGTATATTGGGCCGGGCGAATTCGAGATAGCCGGTGGCGAAATCATAGCCCGGAAAGCGCGGGCGCAGCGCCGCCGCCAGCAGCTCGAATTCGCGCACCGCTTCCTCGTCGCGGCTGCCGTGCCCGCAGATCAAGACCCCCGTTTCGGTCATGTCTCTTTCGTCTCCCATCGATCCGCTATGGTGCCGGGCGATGACCCTGCCCGGCCTTCACGACCCGCTGCTGCTGCTCTACGCCGGCCTGATCGTCGACGCGCTGTTTGGCGACATGAAGCCGCTGTTCCGCGCCGTACCGCACCCGATCGTCCTGGCGGGGCGCGCGATCTCGTGGTTCGAGCTGCACCTCAACCGGCGGCGTCGCAGCGACGGCGCGCGCCGCTTTCGCGGCGTGCTGACGGTTATCGTGCTGGTCGGCACTGCGGCCGCGATCGGCTGGGCGATACAGGAGCTGTGCCGCACCACGGCGCTGGGCGCCGCGGTGGAGGCGTTCATCATCGCGGTGCTGGTGGCGCAGCGCAGCCTCTTCGAGCATGTCGCGGCGGTGTCGTCCGGGTTGCTGCACCAGGGGCTGGCGGGCGGTCGCGCGGCGGTCGCGCATATCGTCGGACGCGATCCCTACCAGCTCGACGCGCCGGGCGTGGCGCGCGCCGCGATCGAGAGCCTTGCCGAGAATTTCTCCGACGGCGTGGTGGCGCCGGCGTTCTGGTATCTGCTGCTCGGGCTGCCGGGGCTTTTCGCCTACAAGATGGCGAACACGCTCGACAGCATGATCGGCCACAAAAGCGAACGGTACCGCGCCTTTGGCTGGGCGGCGGCGCGACTCGACGACGGACTGAACCTGATCCCAGCGCCGATCGCCGGCCTGCTGATCGCCGCGGCGGCGCTGTTCGAGCGGCCCCTCGCGGCGTGGCGTTCGGCGCGCGTCATGCTGCGCGACGGGCGCAAGCATCATTCGCCCAATGCCGGCTGGCCGGAGGCGGCGATGGCCGGGGCGCTCGATTTGGCGCTGGCCGGCCCGCGCCGCTATGGCAGCCTGGTGGTCGACGATCCCTGGGTCGGCGACGGCCGGGCCCGCGCGACCCCGACCGATATGCGCCGCGCGCTGATGGTGTTCGTCGTGGCCTGCCTGCTGCAGCTCCTGCTGCTCGCGGTACTGGCGCTGTTCAAGCCGTGAAGCCGCGGCGACGCTAGCCACGGGCGATCTCCAGCAGCCGATCGAGATCGAGATGCGCCGCCAGATGCTGGGCCAGCGCGTCGAGCGCCGC
>JASHUW010000639.1 GCA_030039815.1 Alphaproteobacteria bacterium | reverse complement strand
TTGAAATCAATGACGTCATTCAAATCGAGCTGCCGGTTGGGGACCGCACAGCGGTATTGCCGGGGCGGGTTGTGGCGTGGGATGGGGAGACACTGCGCGTGGCCTTCGAGCAACTGACGCTGCGGCAGCAGCGTGACCTAGTCCGGGTGGTGCTGTGCCGCGCCGACGCGTGGCTCGACTGGGAGGAACATCCCGTCGACCGGCCGCTGCGCTCGGTGCGCGAAATTCTCAGCAGCATCGCCGGCTTGTTCGTCCCGCACAACTTCCGTGCCGCGGCGCCGACCGAGGCGCGCCAGCGCGAGCGCGTGATTTCCGGCCTGTTCGTCGCGATCGGCCTCGGGTTGAGCGCGCTGCTGATCGGCGGCTCCGCCTCGGCCCAGACCAACGCGCCGCCGAGCAGCAGCGCGCCGACGTCGAGCGCCCCACCCACGATGGGAGTCGGCCCGAGCCCCGGCCCGGCGACCGGCGCCGCCGCGCCGCCGCCGCAAGGATCGCAGGTGCCTCTGCCGGGCCCCGCCGTGTCTCAGCCGGGACCGGTCGGAACGGCGGCGCCGAGCACCACGCCGAGCACCAATCCGACCCTGCCCGGAGCGCCGGCGACGCCGGCGACGGCCAATGCGCCGGGTCTCGGGAGCGTGCGCACCCAGCAGCTGACGCTGAAGGATTTGGGCGCCAACTCGCCGATCCGGCTGATCGGGGTGCAGGGCGAAGGCAGTCTCCCCTTCACGGTGCGCAGCGACGAAGAGCCGGTCGGCGGCAAGATCGACCTGACCTTCGCCTATTCGCCGGCATTGATCCCGGAGCTCAGCCACCTGACAGTGCTGATGAACGGCGAGGTCGTCGGCAACATTCCGCTGCCCAAAGACAAGTCCTCCGGCGACACCGCCGAGCTGCCGATCAACCCGGTGCTTATCGGCCACGACAACCGGGTGCTGTTCCGCTTCATCGGCCATTACACGCTGGGTTGCGAAGACCCGCTGCACTCGAGCCTGTGGCTGGTGTTGAGCAACAACACCACGATCACCACGCAGCTGCAGAAACTGCTGCTGCCCAACGATCTGGCCCAGCTCCCGGCGCCGTTCTACGATCCGAAGGACATGCAGGGTTTGAACCTGCCCTTCGTCTTCGCCGCGCACGTCTCGACCTCGACCCTGCAGGCGGCCGGCGCCGTCGCTTCTTGGTTCGGCTCGCTCGCTTCGTATAAGGGAGCGACCTTCCCGACGAGCCTCGATACGGTCCCCAACAACAACGCCGTGGTCTTCGCCACCAACACCGAGAAGCCGGCGGGCCTCACGCTGCCCGACATCACCGGCCCGACCATCGCGGTGGTGACGAACCCGAACAATTCCGAGGCCAAGCTGCTGCTGGTGCTGGGGCGCAACGCCGACGAGCTGCGCGCGGCGGCCGACACGCTGACCCTCGGGTCGCGCGCGCTCAGCGGCGAGACGCAGGTCGTCGGCGCGCCCGATATCCCGGCCCGCAAGCCTTACGATGCGCCGCGCTGGGTGCCGATCAATCGGCCGGTGCGGTTCGGCGAACTGGTGCAACCGACCGATCTGCAGGGCAGCGGCCTGGTGCCGGGTCTGTTGACGCTGAATTTCCGGACCGCGCCCGACCTGTTCGTTTGGGGCAATACCGGTATCCCGCTCGACATCCGCTACCGTTACCCGGCGGGCACCTGGATGAACTTCCGCGAGTCGCGGCTCGACGTCTCGATCAACAATTCCTACCTGCGCAGCCTGCCGCTGACCAAGGAAGGCGTGGTCCAGCAGGTCAAGGACATCGTCTCGCCCGACTACGTGATGAACGAGCAGACGGTGCGGGTGCCGCCGTATTACGTGTTCGGGCAGAACCAGCTGCAGTTCTACTACGACTTGCGGCCGGTGAAGATCGGCGAATGCCAGGACGTGCTGCCGAACAACATCCAGGAATCGATCGACCCGGATTCGACGATCGACCTGTCCGGCACGGAGCGCTTCGCGTCGCTGCCGAACTTGGCGTTCTTCGCCAATTCCGGCTACCCGTACACGCGAATGGCGGACCTTTCCGATACCGCCATCGTCATGCCGGATCAGTACACCGCGCAGGATATCGAGGCCTATCTCGACCTGATGGGGATGATGGGCGATTCGACCGGGTTCCCGGCGGTGCGCGCGACAGTCGTCAACGCGGCCGCGGTCAATCAGGTCGCCGACAAGGACCTCCTGGTGCTCGGCTCGATCTCGCATCAGCCGCTGCTCGCGCAGTGGGCGCAGAACGGCAAGTTGCGCGTCGAAGGCGGGCATCTGCGGGTCGGGATGACCTCCGCGCTCGATCGCGTCTACACCATGCTCGACCCCAATACCCAAGCCGAGCGCGAGCGCGTCGATCAGCTGCTCATCTCGCAGGGAGACAATCTCGCCGCGATGATCGGCTTGGAATCGCCGCTGCATTCCGGGCGCAGCGTGGTCATCATCACCGGGTCGAGCCCGGACAAGCTGCTTACCGTGATCCAGACCTTCCGCGATCGCCAGCTCAACCCGCTCATCCAGGGCGATTTGATGATCGCCGACGCGCATCGGGTCACCAGCTTCCGCATCGGCGACGAATATGCGGTCGGGCACTTGCCGACATTGACCAAGCTGCGCTGGTGGCTGGGTAACTCGCCGCTGATCTTGATCCTGTTCACGTTGATCGGCGTGTTGATCATCGCGCTGGTGGCGTACTGGCTGTTGCGCCGGCTGGCGATGGGACGGTTGGGAACCAGGTCGGCGAATTGAGCGAATAGGCGGGTCGGCGGATGCAGGGTGTGGTGGTACCGAGCCTCTCGCGAGGCGGCCGGGTGGTGAGTCGGGCGCGGCGTGGTACGCTCGCCCTGCTCGTCGCCGCGGCCCTGCCTTGTGCGGCGGCTCTGGCGCAGCAGGGCGCCGCCGCGCCGCAGGCTCAACCGCAGCCGCCGGCTCAGGCTCAGGGCGCGCCGCCGCAAAACCCGCAAAAGCCGGCCGCTCAGACGCCCAGCGCCGCCCAGCCGCAAGCGACGACCCAGCTACCTCCCGCCGCGCCGGAAAACGCCGAGCAGGTGCTGCTGGAAAAGGCCAATTACTGGCGCCTCAAGGATCGCCCCGATCTCGCCGAGGAGGCGCTGAACGAGCTGTTGAAGATCAATCCCAACAATCCCGACGCGCTCTTCCAGTTCGGGATGTTGTCGATCCAGGAAAACAAGCCGGCCGACGCGCAGCGCTACCTGGCCAAGCTTCAGCAGGTGGCGCCCAGCGATCCGCACATTGCCGACCTGCAATCGGCGATCCGCACCGGCAAGATCGGATCGAACGACCTCAACGAGGCGCGCCGCTTGGCGCAGGCCGGTCAGCCCGAGGAGGCGATCAAGAAATATAACGAAATCTTCCGCGGGCCGCCGCCGTCCGGCTATGGCGTCGAATACTACATGACCCTGGCTGGAACGCCGGAGGGCTGGGACGAAGCGCGCCGCGGCATGGAACACCTGGTTCAGGAGTCGCCCAACGATCCGCAGCTGCGGCTGTCGCTCGCCGAGATCTACACCTATCGCGAACCGACGCGGCAGCAGGGGATCGCGATGCTCGTGCAGCTGAGCAAGAACCCGATCGTTGCCAACCAGGCGATCCAAGCGTGGAAGCAGACGCTGACCTGGCTTGGCGGCGCGCCCTATGCGAAGCAGGCGTTCCAGCAATACTTGTCGCAATTCCCCAACGACACGGATATCCAGCAGCTGCTCGCCGACCTCAAGAACCAGCCGGGCGGCGAGCTTCCGGAAGCCTACGCGGACATCAAGAAGGGCGAGCTGGGCAAGGCCGAGAAGGAGTTTCAGGCCCAGCTGAAAGCGAACCCCAACGACGCGCAGGCCTTGGCCGGGCTCGGTCTCGTACGACTGCGCCAGCAGCGCTTCGGCGAAGCCCGTGACTACCTGGAGCGCGCGCTGAAGATAGCGCCCGACCAGCGCAAGGATATCGGCCCCTCGCTCGACAGCGCCATTTTCTGGGGCCGGGTCGAAGAGGCCAAGCGCGTCGCGTATGCGAAGAACTACGCGCAGGCGCAGGCGATATTGCGACCGTTGCTGGCGCACCCCCGCTCCGATGAATGGGGCGCGCTGATGGTGCTGGGCGACGTCGAGACCAAGGCCGGGCAGGGCGCGGCGGCGGAAATGACCTATCGCGAGGTGCTGCGCTTTCGTCCGGGAAATCCGGACGCGACGCTGGGCCTTGCGAACGCGCTGCGCATGCAGAACAAGACCGCCGAGCTCGATCAGCTGAAAAGCCGCATGAGCCCGGCCGAGCGCGAGCGCTTCGAAAAGGCGGGTGCCGGCGGCGAGGCGGAGAAGCTGCGCAACGAGGCGAAGGAAGCCTCGGCCAACGGCGACAATGCGACGGCCGACAAGAAATTCCAGGCGGCGATCGCGGTCGACCCCAAGGATCCGTGGATCCGGCTCGACTATGCGCGTTTCCTCGCCGGGCAGAGCAAGATGCCGCAGGCCTTTGCGGTGGTCGATCCGGCGGCGTCCGGCAATACCCCGACGAGCATCCTCGTCGCCTCGATGTTCGATGCGCAGCAGGACCGCTGGGTCCGGGCGCTCGATCTGATCAACAGCATCCCGCCCGCACAGCGCAGCGAGGACATCAAGAATTTCCGCGACCGCATCTATGTGCGCGGCACGATCGAAAGAGCCAAGCAAATGGCGAAGGCCGGCGACGTCGCCGGCGCCAAGGCCGTGCTCGTGCGGCTTTACAATGACCCCGAGGTGCAGACCGACGAGAAGCGACAGGCGCCTTTCGTGGTCATGAAGGACCTCAACGATTACGACACCGCGCTGCAAATGACGCGGGACGCGTACATGAAGGGCGGCCCAAACTCGGTCAAGGCGGGCGCCGATTACGCGATGATCCTGATGCTGAAGGGCGGACACGACGACGAGGCCGCGCAGATCCTGGCGCAGATCAGCGCGAGCGGTCTGGTCAATAGTTCAAACCGTGAAGACCTGACGCCGGTCTACATCACGCTCGCGGTGCGGCAGGCGGACAAGCTCCGGGAGCGGGGCGACTACGCCGACGCGTGGGACAAGATTTCGCAATATCTTAACGATAATCCGGACAATACCGACCTGCTGTTGTGCGCCGGACGCATCTATGCGTCGGCCGGGCGCTCGAAAGAGGCGATGGAGCAATTC
>JASHUW010000638.1 GCA_030039815.1 Alphaproteobacteria bacterium | reverse complement strand
AAATATCTTATTTATTCAGATATTGGAGCGCCATTGTGACGCCCGGGTTCGCGCGCCAGCCAAAACCGTATCGCGGTATCGGGATGGAGGGCATCATCGCGCGTTGGTACACCAAAAACACCGTGAAGATGCTCGCTCAATTCCAGAGCGAGGCCAAGCGCATCGCCGCAAACCTACAGGCGGGCGACCGTGTGCTTGAGCTCGCGCCCGGACCCGGTTACCTGGCGATCGAATTGGCGAAACTCGGCGTCTTCAAGATCACCGGAATCGACATCAGCCGCACATTCGTTGGCATAGCGGCCACCAACGCCGCACAGGCCGGGGTGTGCATCGAGTTTCGTGAGGGCGATGCGGCGGCCTTGCCTTTTTCGGAAGGCTCCTTCGAACTCGTTGTCTGCCGCGCCGCCTTCAAAAATTTCAGCGACCCTCTTGGTGCTGTCCGTGAGATGCACCGTGTGCTGAGACCTGGGGGGAAGGCGCTGATCATCGATTTGCGGAACGATGTATCGGATGAGGCGATCGACGCCGCTGTCGACAAGATGCGTCTGGGGCGGTTCGACGCGTTTTTGAACAGGGCAATCTTCAAACACACGCTGCGCAAGCGAGCGTATTCTCGGGGCAAATTCGCTGACATCGCTAAAGCCGCACCGTTCACCAATTGCGACATCATCGAAAGTCCGATTGGTTTCGAGGCCTGGCTGACGAAATGACCCGGCAAAGCCAAGCAACTCAGCGGGCTCTGACCCAGGCCGGGGTGGCGCTGTTCTTGATCGGCCTCATCACCGGATTCTTCATTCACGGTGCGTTGCTACCGAGGCTCGCCCTTGGTGCGCATCTGATGGCGATCATGGGCGGCATTTTCATGATCGCGCTCGGCTCTATTTGGCCACAGCTCAAATTAGGGTCGGTCGAATTAAGGATCGCGCTGGGGTTGGCCGTTTATGGCCTTTACGCAGGATGGCTGGTCTACCTCCTCGCGTCGATTTGGAACGCGGGCGGCATGTTTCCCTTGGCGGTCGGACAGCGCGGCGGAACTGCGTTCGAGGAAGCATTCGTCATGACATCGCTCATGACCGTCGCTGGGGCACTGATAGGTCTCTGCCTTCTGCTCCTCTGGGGACTGCGTCGAGATTCGCCGGAAGCAAAGGCGGCCGAAGCCCATTCCGAACAGACGAGGAGAAGGCCATGAGCACCGGAGCGCAGAATGATGCGTGGAAATACGCGGAAAAGGCCATGGCTTGGCATGGCTGGGGCTCACCAGTCGGCATCGGCGTATTCCTTATCGCCTTAGGCGGGTGCGCATTGCTTCTGCGTTTCGCGTTTCTCGGGATTTGAGCGGACATGGGGCAGCGCGACTGCGTCGTCGATGGTGATTGACGGCATGACAAAGCCCTATCGCGACGAATCCTGACAACGCGGGACAGATGGCCGCTCCGGAGCAAGAGCGGCGGGTGGCTCGAACCGCTGTGAGTGGTCGATCGCGGCCCCAACGGGATGTTCAAACCGCGACGCTCGCGCAGCGACGAACGGCCGTCGATCGACCACCACGATCGCGTGAGGCAGCCGTCATGACCGCCGGCGGGACCGGCGTTTCAACTCGTCGCGTAGTCGGTGATGATGCGGTTGAACGCGTCAGGCGCCTCGAACTGCACCCAGTGCCCGGCGCCGGGCACCACCGTGAACCGCGCGCCCGGCTGCACGCTCTGCAGGATGCGGCGGCGCTCGTCGACATGCGGATAGGCGGTGGCATCGCGCTCGCCCCAGATGCCGTCGAGCCGCGCGGTGATCTTGGGCAGCGCCTCGACCAGCGCGCCCGAGCGCGAGAAGCGCCGGCTGCGCATCCGCGCGCGGGCGTGGTTGGTCTTCTGCAGCCACAGCGCCAGCTCGTCGATCTTCGCCGGATCGTGGATCATCAGCTGGTTGAGGTTGTAGCGATGCGTCGCGAATTCCTGCTCCTCGCTCGCATCGGCCGCGACGCGCTCCAATGGCGTCGGCGAGCGTTCGAGCCCCAGCCCGTTCGAGCCGACGACGGTGAACGCCTTCAGCCGGTCGCCGAGCTGCGCGGCCACCACGCCGCCGATCACCCCGCCGAACGAAAACCCGGCGAGATGCGGCCGCTCGCCTTTCGGCAGCACGGTATCGAGGCCCCTGACGACGATCGCGGCGAGGCCGTCGACGGTCCACGGCTCGGGCGGGGTCGCCGAGTCGCCAAGCCCCGGCAGGTCGGGCGCGATCACCGTGAAGCGATGCTTCAGCACCGGGATGTTGCGGATCCAATGCGACCACGAGCCGTAGCCGCCATGCAGCAGCACCAGCGGCGGCCCGCTGCCCCAGATGCGCCAGACAAGCGATCCGTCGCCGCACGGGGTTTCGGCGCGCGTCGCCTCGGCGGCGATGCCGGCGACGAGCGCCTTGGTTTCTTCGCTGATGATCGCCACCGCTTCCCCCGCCTCGAATGCCGTCAAGCCGCTGATAAGGCTTTCACGACTCGCCGACAATAGCCGGCAACGCCGGTTAGTTATGACAATCGAGATCGCGGCCGGCGATCGTGCATCGCGCCAGCACCATCTTGTCGTCGGGCGCGTAGAGCGTGCCGTTCCAGCTGCCGCCCTGCCCCTCCATGACGAAAAAGCCGAACTGTTCGAGCGCGAAGCCTCTGGTGGTCTTCATCCCGTCGATCGTCGCGCCGACCAGCGGCGGGTTCGGCACCTTGTCCATCCTGTCGCCGCCGACGCCGACGATGAGCTGCGCTGGGCGGCGCGGTCCAAACGCGTAGCTGGTGAAGTCGTGCACATGACCGGTGAGGACCAGATCGAGGCCGGCCGGGACATGCCCCTTGATCGCCGCCTCCAGGGTCTGGTTGATCGACTGGCCGGCAGCCTTGCCGTGACCCAGCGCCCACACCGGCCGGTGCGTCAGCAGCCAGGAATGCGGCGGCGCATTCGCCAGGAGTTGGGCGAATTGCGCGGCATACACCGCGACCTTCTTGGGGTCGGGCTTGACGTCGTCGGCATCGGCGCTGTCGAAGACCATGAAATTGAGCCCACCGACTTGCAGCCGATAGGGCGGCGAGGTGTCGGCGCAGTCGGACATGTCGGCGCGCGGATCGAGGAGGCGCATCCACCCTTTGCCGCCGCGCTCACACAGCTCGTGGTTGCCGCGCACCATGACCCAGGGCGCGGCCGCGAGCAGCGGCGCCGCCGGCTCGAAGAAATCAGCCTGCCACGCCCCCCAATTATCGCCGTGCGGGCTGTCCTTGCAGCTCTCGTTGCCGGCGGGACAGGCGGTCTCGCGGTAATAGTAATCGCCGACATGGATCACCAGGTCGGGATTGCGGCCCGCGGCATCCTTGGCGACGACGGAGAACGGCCATTCTTTCGTGTCGTTGCAATCCTGCACGTCCTTTTTGTCGATCCGGCAGCCGCTGTCGCCGAACACGACGATGCGGTTGATGGTCGCCGGCAGGGTCGGCACGGCGTCGCCGCCGACCGTCAGCCGCTTTGTCGCCAGCGGCACCGTCGCGCTGCATACGGTGATCGGGAAGGCGCCGTCGGCGGCCCCGCGCTGCCGCGCCTCGATGGTCTTGCCGTCGGCGACGACGACGGGGCAGGCGGCGATGTCAGACGGCATCACGACCCGCACCTGCAGGTCGTCATGGGCGCCGAGCTCGACCCACGGACCGGCGATCGCCTTCGGCGGTGCCTGCGCGCCCGCCGGGACCGCCGCCACCGCGAGCACCGCGACCAGGCCGCAAAGCCGGATCATCTTGTTCATGGACGTTCTCTCCGGCCGCCGAATGGAGGAGCCTCCGGGCTAACCCCGCAACGCCTTGATCTTCACCGCCGCGGATTTGTCGCCGGGCCGCGCGATCTTGGCGAGCGCCGCGCCGAGCGCATCGCCCGGGGATCCCCCGCCGCTCGCGGCCTCGTAGGCGTGGCACGCCTGCAGCACGCCGAGATCGTCGTGCAGCGGCCCGGTCACCATGAGGCCGATCGGCAGCCCGTCGGCGAATCCACAGGGGATCGAGGCGGATGGGTTGCGCGTCAAATTGAAGGCCCAGGTATAGGTCAGCCAATCGCGATAATTCGCGGGATCGGGTGCGCCGTCCCCGCGGGGCTCCGCATAGGCCGCGACAATGGGCATCGTCGGTGACAGCAAGATGTCGTAGCGCTCGAAAAATTGCCGCGTCTGCGCGCCCAACACGGCGCGCTTGCCGAGTGCGTCGACCAGCTGCGCTTGCGTCACGGCCTCGCCGGCGCGGCAGGCATCGACGAGGCCGGGGTCCATCACCGCGACCTTTGCCGGCGTCATCGCGCGCAGCAGCGACCAGAACCCGGCGAGCGCCAGGGTCTGGAAGACCGGCAGCGGCGACTCGGTGAACGGGTCCGCCTCCTCGACAATAGCGCCGAGGCCGGCGAACACCTTGGCGGCGGCCTCCACCGCCGCCCGCACCGCGGGCGCCGGCTCGTGATAGCCGAGGGTCGGCGACAGCGCGACGCGCTTGCCCTGCAGCGCGCCTTCGCCGACGCGCTCGCGATAGGCGATGCCGTCATCCGGCAGGCTGTACCAGTCGCGCGCATCCGGCCCCTTCATCGCGTCGAGCATCAGCGCCGCATCGGCCACCGTGCGCGACATCGGCCCGACATGCGACACGTCGCCAAACGCCGAGGGCGGGTAGAGCGCGACCTTGCCAAAGGTCGGCTTCAACCCGAACACGCCGCTGAACGAGGCCGGGATGCGGATCGAGCCGCCGGCATCGGTGCCGATCGCGATCGGGCAGATGCCCGCCGCCAGTGCCGCGGCGCTGCCGCCGCTCGACCCGCCGGGGGTGCGCTCGGTGTCCCAGGGGTTGCGGGTGACGCCGCAGAGCGGCGAGTCGGTGGTCGGCTTCCAGCCGAATTCCGGGGTTGTGGTCTTGCCGAGAAAGATCGCGTTTTCGCGGCGCAGCCCGGCGACGGATGGTGCGTCTTCCGTCCACGCCTGGTTCGGATCGATGGTCTTCGAGCCAACGAGCCGCGGCCACCCGCGCGTCAGCTGGGTGTCCTTGATCGCGACCGGCACGCCGTCGAGCAGACCCTGCGGCGCGCCCTTCTGCCAGCGCGCCTCCGAGGCGCGCGCCGCCCTCAGCGCGCTGTCCGGGTCGTAAAGCACGAAGGCGTTGAGCGCGGCCTCGTAGGTTTCGAGCCGGCTGATCGCCGCGTCGACCACCGCGACCGGCGATAATTCCTTCGCGCGATAGCGCCGCAGCAGTTCTGTTGCTGAGAGAAAGGCGATGTCGTCGGCCATGTCACACTCCGGCTTTTTTACATTTGTCGTTCCGGCTTCTGCCGGGACGACAACCATCTTGGCTTATGTCGTCAGCACCACATTCCTCAGCGGCTCGCCGCGCACAAAGCGGTCGATATTGCGCGCGACGCCACTCAGGCGCCGGTCGCGCGCTTCCACCGTCGCGCTCGAGCAATGCGGCGTCATCAGCACGTTGGGCAGTTCATGAAACGGGAATTGCGACGGCCGGTTCAGCGGCTCGGCCGGCGTCGGATAGCGCCACCACACGTCGAGCGCCGCGCCGCCGATCTTGTTGTCCCTGAGCGCGGCGAAAAGCGCGGCCTCGTCGGTGATCGGCGCGCGCCCGATATTGATCAGCAAGGCTGTCGGCTTCATCAGCGCCAAGCGGCCGGCATCGATCAGGTTGCGGGTTTCCGGCCCGAGCCCGGCGGCGATCACCACGAAATCGCAGCGCGGCAGCATCCTGTCGAGTTCGCCAAGCGGGTAGATCTCCGACGCCTCGCCCTTGTCGGCGATCGGGCTGCGATTGGCGGCGATGACCGTGCAGCCGAACGCGGCGGCGCGTTTCGCGACCTCGCGGCCGATCTTGCCATAGCCGACGATCCCCACCGTCTTGTCGAGGATTTCGCCGTGCAGCGGCCCGCCGCCCGCGCCGCCGCCCAGCCACGACCCCTTCTCGCGAAATGCCGTCGCGATGTCGATGAGCTTGTGCGAAAGCGCCAGCATCGTCATCAGCACGTATTCGGCGATCGCCTGCTCGTGCCCATCGACATTGCAGATCGTGACGCCTGGTCGCAGCGACGGCACGTCGATCAGGTCGAGCCCGGCCGCCGGCGACTGCAGGAACTTCAGCCGCGGCGCTTCGGGAAAATCGCTTTTCCAGATATGGCTGACGACGATCTCCGCCTCGGCGAGCGCCGGGATCAGCCGCTGCGTGTCGCCGATGTCATAGAGGATGGTCGGCTCGATCTTTTCCGTGACCTTGCCGAGGATGGCCTTCGCCACCTCGGGCCGCGCGCCGAAATTGCCGACAAACGAGACTTTCATTCGCAAACCCTCAGCAAAAGCCGTTAGGCGGTGGTGACAAGGTTGATGAGGCTGTCGCCGCGGCAGAAGCGGCCGATATTGTCGGCGATCTCGTCCCAGCGACGGCGCACCATGCCGGCGGTCCAGCCCGAATTGTGCGGCGTGACGATGACGTTTGGCAGGGCGTGGAACGGGTGGCGCGAGCCGCGCCGGTTGGGTTCTGTTGGCGTCGGGTACTGCCACCACACGTCGATCGCCGCGCCCCCGAGCCGGCCCTCGGAGAGCGCGGCATAGAGCGCGTCCTCGTCGATCACCTGGCCGCGCGCGATGTTGATGAGGAACGCGCCGGGTTTCATCAAGCCGAGCCGGCGCGCATCGATCAGCCCCGTTGTCTCCGGCCCGAGCGCGGTACAGATCGCCACCGTGTCGCACAGCTTCAGCATCTCGTCGAGCGCGGCGAGCGGGTAGATGCGTTCGACATCGCCGTCCTTGTCGCGCGGGCTGCGGTTCGCCGCGAGGACGCGGCAGCCGAACGGCGCCGCGCGGCGCGCCACCTCGCGCCCGACCCGGCCATAGCCGACGATGCCGAGGGTCGAGCCGCGCACCTCGCCGTGCGGGGCGCCGCTCTGCACCCAACTCGAAGCCCACAAGCCGCGCTCGCGGAACTCGCCCGAGATCTGGAAGAAGCGGTGGTGCAGCGCCAGCATCGCCATCACGACATATTCGGCAATCGCCGTCTCGTGGCCGAACGCGTTGCACACCGCGCAACCCTTGGGCAGCGAAGCCATGTCGAACAGCTCGATCCCGGTCGCCACCGACTGCACCAGCCGGAAGTTAGGCGCCGGCGGGAAATCGGCGAGCCAGCGATTGCTGACCAATATGTCGGCGTCGATCGCCGCGGCCGGCAGCAGCGAACGATCAACCGGATCGTTGATGATCGCGCATTCGAGCGACGGAGGCAGCTCGCCCCTGATACCCTCATAGGTGTCGACCGCGACATTGCCGAGGAACAGCGCCTTCATGGCTTGAGTGTGACCAAATTGATCTTCATCGCGATATCCGCTACCGAGAATGCGACAATCCCAGTCTCCCTTGCTTTGAGGCGAAGGTGAAGCAGATCGTCGTATTGGGTGCGGGTTTTGCCGGGCTGATCGCCGCGGTCGGCGCGGCGCGCAAGCTCGCCGAGCTGCAGATCGGTAAGTCGGATATCGCGGTGACGGTGGTCAACCGCGACGAATGGCATTCGATCCGGGTGCGCAATTACGAGACCGAGCTCGGCGACACGCGCGTGCCGCTCGACGACGTGCTGGGGCCGATCGGCGTCGATCTCGCGATCGGCCAGGTCACCGGCGTCGATTGCGCGCGCCGCGAGGTCGCGCTCGCCGGCCGGCCGAGCCTGCGCTACGACCGGCTGGTCTTCGCGCTCGGCAGCGAGCTGGTGCGCCCGCCGATCCCCGGCCTCGCCGAGCAGGCCTTCGACATCGATACGCATG
>JASHUW010000637.1 GCA_030039815.1 Alphaproteobacteria bacterium | reverse complement strand
TCGAGGTTCTCGTAGACCGTCATGCGTGGGAACAGGCGGCGCGCCTCGAGCACCGGCGCGATGCCGCGCCGCACCCGTTCGGCGACGCTGACGCCCTTTAGCGACTGGCCCTCGTAGACCACATCGCCCCGCGCCGGCAGGACGACGCCCATGATCGCCTTCATCGTCGTCGATTTGCCCGAGGCGTTGCCGCCGAGCAGGCACACGATCTCGCCCGCGTCGATCCGGTAATCGACGTCCTTTAGCACGTGCAGGTCGCCGTAATAGGTGTTGACGCCGTTGAACGAGAGCAGCTCAGGCAACCGCGGCACTCCGCCCGAGATAGGCGCGGATGACCTCCTCGTCGCGCCGCACGACATCGGGCGTGCCTTCGGCGATCTTCTCGCCGTGATCGAGCACGACGACGTTGTCGGCGAGGCTCACCACGACGTCGAGCTTGTGTTCGATGAGGACGATCGCCAGGCCGTGTTCGTGCAGGGACTTGATCTGCTGCGCCAGCTCAAGCGTCTCGGCCGGGTTCATGCCCGCCGTGGGCTCGTCGAGCAGCAACAGCTTCGGGTTCGACGCGAGCGCGCGGGCGATCTCGACGCGGCGGCGATTGGCATAGCTGAGGCTGGAGACGACATGGTCGGCGCGCGGGATCAGTCGATTGCCGAACAGCGAGAGGATTTCGAGGCAGTGCTCGCGCGCTTCCCTTTCTTCGCGCCGCGTGCCCGGCAGGCGCAACAGTGCACCGACCGGGCCGGTATGCAGCCGCGCATGCATCCCGACCATGACGTTTTCGAGCACGGTCAGGTTCGGGAACAGGCGAATGTTCTGAAAGGTGCGCGCCATGCCGCGCCCCAGCACGACATGCGGCGCCAGCCCGCGGATCGGATGTCCGGCGAAGTGGACGCTGCCCGAGTCGGCGGCAACAAGACCGGTGACGGTGTTGAACAGGGTCGATTTGCCCGAACCGTTTGGTCCGATCACCGCGACGACCGAGTGCGCGGGCACGGTGAGCCCGACCGAACGCAGCGCCACGAGGCCGCCGAAGCGCACCGTCAAATCCTTGATCTCGAGCAGCGGATCGGGGCCGCGATAGGTCGCGTCGCCGAGGACACGCAGCCGCTTGACCGGCGGCGCCGCGGCAAGCTCGACCTGCGCGGTCTGCTCGCTGAGGCTCAGCGCCTGAACCCGCCGCGTCGCCGGGATCAGCCCCTGGCGGCGGTACAGCATCATGAAAACGAGAATGACGCCGAAAATGAGCTCGATCGACGAGGCGAGCTCGACATGTTGCAGCCACTCGACATGGATCAGCCGGCCGAGCGCATGCAGCCATTGCGACAGGTCCTCGAGGAACCATGATTGCAGAACCTGCAGGATGATCGCGCCGAGCACGACGCCCCAAACGCTGCCGATACCGCCAAAGACGATCATCACCAGGATCATCACCGACACCGGAAACATGAACATTTCCGGCGTCGCGGTCTGCAGCTTGGCGACGAAGTAGGTCCCGGTCGCACCGGCGAAGGCGGCGCCGATGGCGAAGGCGAGCAGCTTAAACTTGACGCGGTCGACGCCCATCGCCGCGGCGGCGATCTCATCCTCGCGGATCGCCATCCAGGCGCGGCCGATCCGCGAGAATTTGAGCCGCGTGCTGGTGAAGATCAGCAACGCCACCATGCCGACGCCGACATAGTAATACGGCATCGCGGTGACGCCGAAGCTGTAGCCAAACAGCTGTGGCGCGGCCACCCCATTGAGGCCCATCGCGCCGTTGGTCACCGAGGGCCAGTTGCGCACGACGATCGGCACGATCTCGCCAAAGCCGAGGGTGACGATCGCCAGATAATCGCCCTTGAGGCGCAGCGTCGGCGCGCCGAACAGGATGCCGAACAGCGCGGCGACTGCCGCCGAGAGCGGCAGCATCAGCCAGAACGACACGGTGAAATGCACGAGATCGCCGCTATCTTGGTGGACGCGCGCGACGAGGTGCAGCCATTGGAATGGCTCCCAGAAGCCGCTCCACGCCGGCATGAGTTGCGCCGAGGCGAGGACCCCGTAGGTATAGGCACCGATCGCGAAAAACGCCGCGTAGCCGAGATCGAGCAGGCCGGCAAAGCCGACGACGATGTTGAGGCCGAGGGCCAGCGAGGCGAACGCCAACGCGTTGGCGGCCGAGTCGATGTCGGCGTCGTTGCGGTCGATCAGCAGCGGAAAGGTCAGCGCGAATGCGAAGGCAAGCGCGGTTCCGACATGCGGACGAAGATGCAGCGGGATCAGCTGGACCGGTGAGGCCCGGCGCAGGAACCCGAAAGCCTCTCCACCGATCGAGCCCTGGCGTATCGTGGCGGTGGCGCGCTTTATCATCGCTGCCGCGGATACTCAGGATTTCGTCGGGTTGGCCCGGCCCATGAGGCCGGTCGGGGCGAAGACGAGCACCAGCACCAGGATCGAGAAGATGATGACGTCGGTCCAGCGCACCGCGATCAGCTGACCGCCGAGCGCCTCGATCAGCCCGATGATGATGCCGCCGACCATGGCTCCGGTGACGCTGCCGATGCCGCCGAGCACCGCCGCCGTGAACGCCCTGAGCCCGGCGGTGTAGCCGATGATGAAGCTGGTGTAGTTGTAATAGAGGCCGAAGATCAGCGCGGCGGCCCCGGCAAGCGCCGAGCCGAGGAAAAACGCCATCACGATCACCCGGTCGACATCGACCCCCATCATGCGCGCCGCTTCCGAGTCCTGCGCCGTCGCCCGCATCGCTTTCCCGAGCCGCGTCTTGTTGACGAACAGGTGGAGCGCCACCATCAGCACCAGCGCAACACCCCAAATCAGCAATTCGCGCAATTCGAGCGTCGCGCCGCCGATCGGCCAGGAAACCCGTGGCATCGGGTTGGGGAAGTTGAACGAACCTGCGCCTTCGGTCAGCAGGACGATGTTGAACAGGATGTAGGAGACGCCGATCGTGGTGATCATCCCGACCGTGCCGGGAATGCCGCGCAGCGGACGCAGCGCGAAACGCTCGATGACGACGCCGATGACGCCGGCGCCCAGCATCGTGGCAATAAAGGCAAAAATCATTACCCCGGCGAGCGGCAGGCCGGTCAGGACGTGGGTTTGCCCGGACAGCCCGAACAGCTCGAGCGCCATCATGCCGATGAACGAGCTGATCATGAACACGTTGAAATGCGCGAAGTTGATCAGCTCGAGGATGCCGTAGACGAGCGTGAAGCCGAGCGCCAGGAGAGCATACATCGCTCCCAGGCTCAGCCCGTTGATCACCTGCTGCAGGTAGACCGCTTCCCAGCCCATCAATCGCGCCCCGGCACGCGCCTCATTCGCACCTTCCCGCTAGCAAGGAGAAGGCCAGGCAAGCCAGATCGCACGACGCCGCTCGACCGGATCAAGCGGTCGCGGGCGCCACCCCGATATATTTGTATTGGTGCAGCACGTCGTCGTCCGGGAATTTCGGGTCGTGGGTGATCTGGAAGACGCTGACGACGCGGCTGGTGATATCGCCGTTTTTGTCGAAGCTCACCGCCCCTTGCAACGTCTTGGCGTGCGAGTCCTGGATCGCGTCGCGCATTGAATTGCGGTCGACCGGCTTGCCCGATTTCGCGATGCGTTCGATTGCGTCGATGATGACCAGCGCCGCGTCGTAGGCGGTGATCGAGTAGTTCTCCGGCTGCTCGCCGTATTTCGCGGCAAATGCCTTGATGAACGATTCAGCATCCGGGTTCGCCAGGAGGTCGGGCGCGGCGATGGTCGCATAAAGCCCCTCGGCCGCCGGGAACCCGCCCCCTTTGAGGATCTCTGCGCCGTAGACGCCGTCGCCGCCGGCGCGGATCATCTTCGGCATGATGTCGTAGGATTGCTTCACCACCTTGACCCCGGCCTGGGCGACCCCGCCGTAGTAAAGCGCATCCGGGTTCATCGATTTGATCTTGGTGAGGATGGTCGTGTAGTCGGCTTCCTTTGGGTCGAGCTGATCGTGCCCCATGACGTTGATGCCGCGCTTCTTGGCTTGCGCCTCGTAGGCGTTGGCGAGGCCGACGCCGTAGGCGCCGCTGTCGTCGAGGATGTAGACCGACTTGATCTTCAGCGTGTCGGCCATGTAGTTCGCCATGTTGGGACCCTGGAAGGCGTCGGTCGTGACGGTGCGGAAATAGATCGCCTTCCCTGCCGGCATATAGGTGCTGGCGAATTTCGGATCGGTGATGTCGGGGTTGGTCGAGGAGGGGGTGATCGTCGCGAGATTGCCCTGGCTGAGGATCGGGGCCATCGCCTTGCCGCTGCCGCTCATCTGCGGCCCGATCGCGGCGACGACGCTGTCGTCGGCGACCATCTTGCGGGCATTGGTCGCGGCCTGCGCCGGGTCGTACTGCCCGGCGGTCGCGGTGCCGTCGTCCAGCTGCATCACGTTGATCTTGTAGCCGCCCGCGCCGCCCTTGGCGTTGGCGTCGTCGAAGGCGAGCATTGCGCCTTCCTTGATGAGTTGCGCGTCGTGCGCGTCGGCGCCGGTGAACGGCAGATTGATGCCGATCGTCACGGTCTTGTCGGCGGCGAAGGCGCGGATGGCATAAGACCCGGCGAGCCCGACAACCGGCAACTGAGCGATCAATGCGCGGCGCGACAACATGATGAACCTCCCCCGTTCACTAATTTTCCGCTGCGCGGAAGCGCCAGTTTTGCGCTACCCGAGCGGCGACGGCAAGTGCCATGGATGCGCCAAATCGATGGGTCGACGAACGATTTTGCTAGCCCGGCGGCTTCATCGCCACATCAAGCATGACATTGGGCAGAATCTCGCGGATCACGCCGCGCAGCGTCGCCTCGTCGGAGGCGGTCGCCGCCGCCAGCAGCCGCCGCGAGCCGCGGCGTAGGATACGCGCGGTGGCCTTGCCGTCGCGGTCTGGGCGGATCGTCGCAAAGGCGTCGGCCGGCTCGATCCGGCGTAGCACGCGCTTCAGCGCGGCGACCCCCTCATTGGTCTCGACATTGTGCGCCGCGGCCTCGGATGTTTCGGGCTCGGCCTCCTCCTCGAGCGGCGCGTCGATCGCTTCGACCGGGCGGTGCCGCGCCAGCGACTGGTAGATGACCCGTCCGCCTTCCGTATCGATGCGCGATTGCAGCTCCCAGCTTTCGCCGCGCGCCGACAGTTCGCTGATCAACGCGAACAGATCGTCGCAATCCGCCTCATGCGTGCAGGTGAGAAAGGCGAGCCGCCCGTCATGCTCGATGACGCGGTCGTCGTCTTCGAGAAAACCCAATTCGTTGAGCGCCATGTCGAGGGCGCGGCGCGACGCCACCAGCAGCACCGTGACGTGCAGCCGTCGCGAGCTGTCGGGCGCGTCGCCCTCACTGTCTTTTTCGGCCATCGACCGCTCCCCGACCACCCTATTTACACGACCTGGCTCTCGCCGAGCCGGCTGATCCGCACATCGCGATGGATGCTGACATTCATCAACAGGCCGAAACCCAGCATCACCGTCACCATCGCGCTGCCGCCATAGGAAATAAGCGGCAGCGGCACCCCGACAACCGGAATCAAGCCAATCACCATCGCCGTATTGATGAACACGTAAAGAAAAAAATTGGTCACGAGTCCCAGCCCGAGAATCCGCCCGAACTGATTGCGGCTGCGCAAAGCGATGGTAAAGCCGTAGGCGATGACCAGCGCATACAGCGTGAGCAGCACCAACCCGCCGACCAGACCGAATTCCTCGGCGATCATCGTGAAAATGAAATCGGTCTGGCGCTCGGGCAGAAAGGCGAGGTGCGTCTGGGTCCCGAGCATGAACCCCTTGCCGAAGATCCCGCCCGAGCCGAGCGCGATCTTCGACTGCAGGATGTGGTAGCCGGCACCGAGCGGGTCGGAATCGGGCGACAGGAACGTGGTGAGCCGCGCCTTCTGGTAGTCGCGCAGCATCGACCAGACGAGCGGCGCGGCGCCCGCGGCGGCCGCTGCCGCCGCGCCGAACATCCACAACCGCACCCCGGCGAGGAAGAACACGATCGCGCCGCTGGCGAGCAGCATCATCGCCGTTCCGAGATCGGGTTGCTTCAGCACCAGCACGACCGGCACCATGACCATGCCGAGCGGCGCCAGCAGATGCGTGATCCGCCCGGTATTTTCTGCCGGCAGGGTGTGGAAATAGCGAGCCAGCGCGACGATCAGCGCGATTTTCATGACCTCCGACGGCTGGAGCTGAATAAAGCCGAGGTCGATCCAGCGCTGCGCGCCCATGCCGACAAAGCCGCGCAGGTCGACCGCCACCACCAAGGTCAGCGCCAGCCCGTAGACCCAGTACGCGATGCGGAACCAATAGCGGATGTCGATCAACGCCGCCGCCAGCATCGGAATGAAGGCGATCACGAAGCGCGCCATCTGTTTCGACGCCCAGGGTTGCCAGTTGCCGTTGGCCGCGGAGTAGAGCATCGCGAACCCGATCCCGGACAGCACGCTGACCAGCAGGATCAGGCCCCACTCGATGCCACGCAACCGGTCGGAAAAGGTCAGCTCGCGATGGCGGATATCGGGGGAGAAGCTGGCCATGCGTTATCCGGGTGGCGTGCGCGCGTTGTTTTCCGGAAGCGGTGGTGCCGCCGGCGGCGAAGCCTGTGCGATCGAATCCGGCTGCGGCACGTGCCGCGCCGGGTCGCGCTTTTGCACCTCCAGCAGCACGTCGCGGACGATCGGCGCCGCGACTTCCGAGCCACCGCCCCCCTCGACCCCGCCATGCTCGACAACCACCGCACAGACGTAGCGCGGCGCGCCGACCGGCGCGAAACCCACGAACAGCGCGTGGTCGCGATCCTTCCACGGAACGTCGGAATCCTTGGTCAACCCGTGATCGCGCTCATACTGGGTGATGTGCCGCACCTGTGAGGTGCCCGATTTGCCGCCCATCGCGAAGGCGGGGTCGGTGATCCGCGCCGAATAGGCGGTGCCGCCCTGCTCGTTGACGACCGCGGTCATGCCCTCGAGCACCACCGCCAGCGAATGCGGGCTCAAGCCCATCATCGCGAAATCGGGCAGGCGGCGGTCGCCGCCCGGCGGCAATTGCTCGCGGCGCATTAGATGCGGCACGATCTTGCGCGAGGTCACCAGGCGCGCCGCCATCGTCGCGACCTGCAGCGGGGTCGCCAGCACCGAGCCCTGACCGATGCCGGTATTCAGCGTCTCGCCGGGCTGCCAAGCGACGCCCGTCGTTGCCAGTTTCCAATCCCGGTCGGGGATGAGGCCGGCGCGCTCGCCGTTGATGTCGAGGCCGAGCTGGTCGCCGAACCCGAAACGGCGCGCCATCGAGGCGATGTGGTCGATGCCGGTGCGCCGCGCGGTCTCGTAGAAAAAGACGTCGCACGACATCTTGATCGCGTCGCGCAGGTGCAGCGTGCCGTGCCCGCCATGGCGCCAGCAGTGGAAAGTTGCGTCCCCGAGTTCGAGGTAACCGGGACAGTTGATCAGGGTGTCCGGGGTGATCGCGCCGCTTTCGAGCGCGGCCATCGCCACCACCGGCTTGAAGGTCGAGCCCGGCGGGTACAGCCCGCCGATCGCCTTGTCGGAGAGCGGGTTGCGCGGATCGGTCGAGAGCTGCTGCCACTCGGCCGGGGTGAGGCCGTTCGAGAACAGCATCGGATCGTAGCTCGGGCTCGACACCAGCGCCAGCACGTCGCCGGTCACCGCGTCGAGCAGCACGCAGCAGACGCTCTGCTCGCTGCTGACGCGCTTCATCGCGAAGTCCTGCATCGCGGCGTCGAGCGCGATCACGACATCCTGCCCGGGTTGGCCGTCGTTGCGCGTGATCTCGCGCACCACGCGCCCGTAGGCGTTGACCTCGACCTGGCTGGTGCCGGCGGTACCGCGCAGCTTGAGGTCCTGCACCTTTTCGACCCCGCTTTTGCCGATGCGGAAGTCGGGTAGCTCCAGCAGCGGGTCGCCCGTCAGCTCCTTTTCCGAGACCGCCGCGACATAGCCGATGACATGCGCCGCGGTCGGCCCGAACGGGTAGAAGCGCAAAAGGCCCTGCTCGATCGAGACGCCCGGCAGCTCGGGGATCGCAACCTCGATGCGCGCCATCTCGTCCCAGTCGAGGTTGGAGCGGACGACGACCGGGATGAAGGAATGCTGCCGCTTGGCGTCGTGCAGCGCCTTATGGCGGTCGGCATCGC
>JASHUW010000636.1 GCA_030039815.1 Alphaproteobacteria bacterium | reverse complement strand
GGCGATGCGCGCGGTGACGATGTTGAGCGAATGCTCGAGCGCAAAATAGATCGGGACCGGCCCGGCATACTCGCCGGCCTCGTAATTGCCCGGCTGCCAGGGCGGCATGCCCGGGCCTTGGTCGATCGATACCGGGTCGTCGGAGACCAGCGTCGACGGGGTGAAATTGTGCTGGAGCGCGGTCAGGTAAACGAAGGGCTTGATCGCCGAGCCGGGCTGGCGGTGCGCCTGGGTGGCGCGGTTGAACTGGCTGATCTCGAAGCTGAACCCGCCGCTCATCGCGAGCACCCGGCCGGTGTGCGGGTCGATCGAGACGAGCGCGCCCGAAACCTCGGGGATCTGGCAGAGATTGAAGAGCGCGACCGGCTTCTCCGGCACGCCGGCGGCGACCTTGCGGACCGGCCCGGCCTTTTTCGCGGGCTCGGGCGCCTCGGGCAGCGGCTCGATCAGCACGACATCGCCCGGCTTCACGACATCGGCGGCGCCGCGCGGGTAGGGGCCGAGCCCGCCATCCTCACGCACGCGCTGGGCCCAGCGCATCTGCGCGAAGGGAATGCGGCCGGTCGAGCCGTCCTTGAGGCCGATCTCGGCGCCGTCGCCCTCGGCGCGCATCACCACCGCGAGCTGCCAGTTCATCGCGTCGGCGCCGGCCGGCAGCGGCAGCGCCGCAAGCGAGCCGGCCCAGTCGGCGTTGAGCGCGATATGGTCGACCGCCCCGCGCCAGCCGCCATGCCCGCGGTCGTAAGCGATAAGGCCGTCGCGCAGGGCCTTGTCGGCCTCGATCTGGAGCTTGCCGTCAAGGCTGGTGTGCACGGTGAGCCCGCCTTCGTAGACCATCTTCTCGCCAAAGCGGGCGATCAGCTCGCGCCGCACCTCCTCGGCGAAATAGGGCGCGTCGACGATCTCCGCCTCTTCGCGGTGGCGCACGACGATCGGGTCCGCCTTGGCGGTGGCGACCTCGGCGGGGGTCGCGAACCCCGCCTCCTGCATCTGGTCGAGCACGGTGTCGCGACGGAACTTCGCCGCCTGCGGGAAGCGCACCGGGTTGTAGTTGGAGGGCGCCTTGGGCAGCCCGGCGAGGAACGCCGCCTCGCCGAGCGTCAGCTGGTCGAGCGGCTTGTCGAAATAGGTCAGCGCCGCCGAGGCGACGCCATAGGCGCCGGCGCCGAGATAAATCTCATTGAGGTAGAGCTCGAGGATGCGGTCCTTGGGCAGCGCCTCATCGATCCGCGTCGCGAGCAGCACCTCCTTGATCTTGCGCGAGATCGACAGCTCGTTGTTGAGCAGCATGTTCTTGGCGACCTGCTGGGTGATCGTCGAGGCGCCGATCGGCCGACGGCTCGAACGCCAGCGGCCGATGTCGGTGATCGCGGCGCGCAGCATCGAGATCGGGTCGACGCCGTGATGGGTGTAGAAATTCTTGTCCTCGGCGGCGAGGAAGGCGGCGATGACCCGCTTGGGGATCGCGTCGATCGGCACGAAGACACGGCGCTCGGTGGCGTACTCGGCCACGAGCCGGCCGTCGCCCGCGAGCACCCGCGTGGTGATCGGCGGCTGGTAGTTGGCGAGCTGCTGGTAATCCGGCAGGTCGCGGCCGAAATACCAGATCGTCAGCCCGGCGAACCCGCCGCCGAGCATGGCCAGCAGGACCGCGCAGACAAAAAGGAAGCGGACCAATCTGGTCAAGGTACGCAAAATGCGCGCACTCCTTGGCGCCGACCACAGCCGAATCGATACCGGCTTTTCCCTGCCAGCGCTTGGCGGCGGCCCTTATGCGCCAACAATCGGGCCTTTCCAAGGCCGATTTGGTTGAGCACGGTGCCGGATCGGCAACCGGCAGCGATCAAATGGCCCACAAACCGCCTATTACAAGCGTTGCGGCGGACGAAAACATTGTGGAGCGCGGGTTCGCCCGGTACATTATGAACCGCGAAATTTCGCCGCTCGGGCAGCGCCCGGCGGCGTTGCGACGCTCGCCCGCGACCCTCGGCAGATTGCCGCAGCACCGGGCGAAGCAATTGGCTAAACCCCGAGGCCGGGTGCGACTTTCGAACCGCGACGCCGATGACAGATTTCCGCGACGCCCCGACAAGCGCCCAAGGGATAGGCTCCCTCGGCCTCCTTGCACAATGGACAGCGCCGCCCGCCTTCGCCGCGGGCACGAAAGCGCGTCCCGGAGTTTGCCCGAATGGCAAAAAAGATGCTCATCGACGCCGCCCATCCCGAAGAGACACGGGTGGTGGTTCTCAGCGGCAACCGGCTTGAAGAATTCGATTTCGAGTCGTCGACCAAGAAACAGGTCAAAGGCAATATCTATCTCGCCAAGATAACGCGGGTCGAGCCGTCGCTGCAGGCGGCATTCGTCGATTACGGCGGCAACCGGCACGGCTTCCTGGCGTTCAGCGAAATCCATCCCGACTACTACCGCATCCCGGTCAGCGACCGCGAAACCGGCGAATACGAAGCGCCCGCGGCGGTGAGCGATTCGCCGTCCGGAGCCGCGGTCGAGCCGCCGCCCTACGAAGAGCTGCCCGTGCCGCTCGAGGAGCCGGCGGGCGACGCGGTGGTCGCCGAGGCTTCAGCCGAAGACGAACGGGGCGCTGAGCCTCCGGTCGAGGAAGAGCCGGTCGCGATCGCGGCGGCGCTGCCCGAAATCGCCCCGGTCGAAAGCATCAGCGAGGCCGAACCACCGGCCGAGGAAGCAGCGAGCGATCTGACCGCCGACGAGCCGGCGGGAGA
>JASHUW010000635.1 GCA_030039815.1 Alphaproteobacteria bacterium | reverse complement strand
TCACCGGATAGCGCGGCAGCAGCTCCTCCCAGAGGATGCGCAGCTGCAACTCGGCGAGCCGGTTGCCGACGCAGCGATGAATGCCGAAGCCGAATGACAGATGCTGGCGCGGCCGGGCACGGTCGATGATGAAATTGTCGGGGTCCTCGATCGCCTCGGGATCACGGTTGCCCGACACGTACCAGATCACCACCTTGTCGCCCTTTTTGATGGTCTTGCCGGCAAGCTCGGTATCTTCCTTGGCGGTGCGGCGCATATGGATGACCGGGGTCACGTAGCGGATGACCTCCGACACCATGCTGGGGATCAGCGACGGGTCGTCGCGCAGCTTCTGGTACTCGGCCCGGTGTTCGTTGAGCGACATGATGCTGCCGGTCATCGTGTTGCGCGTCGTGTCGTTGCCGCCGACGATCAAGAGGCCGAGCGTGCCCATGAACTCGCGAACCGGCATGTTCTGCGTCGCCGGGCCGTGCGCCAGCATCGACAGCAGATCGAATTTCGGCGGCATCCGCGCCCGTTCGTTGAACAGCTTGGCCATTGCCTCGGCCATCTTGGTGATCTCGGCGAAGCGCTCTTCCTCCGAATGCACCGGTGACTCGGGGGAATTGACGTTGCAGATCACCACGTCCGACCAGTAGGTCAGCTGGCGGCGATCTTCCCACGGATAGTCGAACAGGGTCGCGAGCATCATCGTCGTCAGCTCGATCGACACGCGGTCGACCCAGTCGAACACCTCGCCGCGCGGCAGGCCTTCGAGCACCCGAACCGTGCGCTCGCGGATGAGGCCTTCCATGTTGCGCAGATTGTCCGGCGCGACGACCGGGCTCACCACCTTGCGCTGTTCGTCGTGCTTGGGCGGGTCCATGCGGATGAAGCTCGGCCGGTCCATACTCTTCGGCTGATCCTCGATCTGGATGCCGCCCAGCTCGTTCGAGGAGGAATAGACCTGGTGGTTGACCTCGACCGCCATGATGTCCTTGTACTTGGACACGGCCCAATAGGGGCCGTAGCGGCTCTCCGGGCAGTAATGCACCGGATCGTCGCGGCGCAGCCGGGCGAAGAGCGGGTACCAGGTGTCGTCCTGGTAAATTTGCGGGTCGCTGACGTCGATGGCGTCGAGCGCGATGCGGTCGGTGGAGGAGACGGCGTCATCAAGCGGTGGGCTCATCGATGCACCTCCCGTTCAAACGATCATTGGCGGGCGATGGTTGGCAGCAATGGCTGCGGCCAGCGTTTGTGTTCTTTTTATCAGATGGGCCACCATCTGATTTCCATCTGTTATCGTCGATTTTAACAGGAGGTGAGCCTCCTGTTCACCTCCTGTTATCGGTGAATTTAACAGGAGGTGCACCCCCGCTGTTAGCGGTCTCGTACTCATTCATCCAAAACCGGTTTCGCCGCACGTGCGCGAGAGGCTCATTGCCAAACAGATATTATATAATACGCAATTGCGGAAATTCAAGAGGCGATCGTGAGCAACCGCTTCCCAGACATTCAGCCCCCGTTATCGAGCAAGCCGGCGGGATCGAATGGCCCACGGCGCCGTTCGACAACAGTCTCGGTGATGTCGAGCATCTCGGGCTCGATGTCCTCCTGGCGCTTCGTATCGAACTCGGGAGCACGCATCTCGTGCGGGCTCCACAGCGTGTACATGACCATCCCGGCGCCGCGCGGCTCAAACATGAGCAGGCGTTTGGCGTTGAACAGCGTCACCCGGGCGATACCGACCAGCCCCTTCGCCGCCATCTTCTCGGCGATGACGCGGAACGGCTCGGCCGCCAACTCGCCGTCGGGATAGACGTAATAAGACGTGTTCAGATAGAGCGGATCGATTTCGGCGCGATCGACGAAGCGGACGAGATCGATGATGTTGGAACTCATCGCCTGGAACGCCGTGCGATCCTTTTCGGTCAGCTCGTTCTCGTCGGCCGCGAGTGACAGATAAATCGGGCAGGACACGAGCGACAGGCGAAGAACGCCGTTCCAGCAGGGTTGAGGCATGTGAAACTCCAGAGCGTGCGCGAAAACACCAGAAAGCCACATCGACGGACAGCCCGCAATCGCCAATAGGTTGAGCGAATTGGCGGCAACTGCCCCGCAAGGCGTCCGAAGGCCGACGCCGCTGCCGCGACACCACGGCCAATGGTTTCGTCAGGCCGTGGGAGCGGAATCGGCGACGATCTCCGCCGGCCGGATCGAAAACGGACCTTCTGCTGCTGCCGCCCGCCGGTTACCTAGTGCTGGCCTTCGGGGAGGCGGACGACGAGGCCGTCGAGCGCCTCGCTCATCTTGATCTGGCACGAGAGCCGCGAGTTGGGCTGGGCGACCGCGGCAAAGCTCAGCATGCTCGCTTCCTGGGAGCCGGGTTGCGGCGGGCCGAGCTGGGCGAACCACGGCTCCTGCACGTAGACATGGCAGGTCGCGCAGGCGCATTCGCCGCCGCAATCGGCGTCGATGCCGGGGATGTTGTTGTCGACCGCGCCGCGCATCACCGAGAGGCCGAGCGGCACCTCGACCACGTGCTCGCGTCCGTTGTGCTCGATATAGGTGACCTTGGGCATGCCGCCTCCCCTATTGCGCCGCGAGAGCCGGCGATGGAGCGAACCGGCGCTCCATGTCGCGCCGGGCGCGCGCCGCCTCGCTGTCGGGCATCGCAACATCGGCCCAGCGGACGATCGCGCCGGCGGCGACGTCGCGCGCCAGCGGAACCTTATGCGCAAGACCGATCGGCAGGGCACCCTCGGCGAGGCTGCGCTCGGCCGGGACGAGCTTGCCCCAGACCGTGTAGCCGCCCTCGCCATCGAGCATCTCGCCGGCCTTGAGCGCGCGCTTGGCGACCGCGACGGCGTCGCCGCGCCAGCCCTGCGGCTGGCCGGTCGGCTCGCCGCGCAGCGCCGCCGACAGCACCGACATGCCGAGCTCCAGCCCGATCAGGTGGTAGGGCTTGTACATCGCCGCGTACCAGCCGGAGGCGTCGGTCCTGAGGCCGTATTCCTTGAAGCAGGTGCGCGCGTACTCGTTGGGCGCCTTCAAGACGACATAGACGCCCCAGCGCAGGTCGCGGAACACTGGCCGCCCGTCGCGCTCCAGACAGGAGACGACCTCGACCATGCCGTCGCGTTCGAGCGCGCGGCCGCCGCGCAGCACCTCGGGCAGGTCGTCAACCCCGCAAGGCGGAAACAAGAGGCCGTCGCGCGGCACGCCGAGCCCCGCGGCATTGGCGATCGCCGCCATCTCGATCGCCGATTTGGTGCCGTCGAGGAAGGAGTTGAACATTTGCGGGTTCATCCCGCCGCGCTTCGCCTCTTCGGGCGTGAGCCCGTAATGCGCCCAGACATCGTCGGGGGTGACCGCGTGATAAGCCGGCAGGTATTTGGTGCCCTTCCCCGCCGCGACGACCGCGAAGCCGCAGGCGCGCGCCCAATCGACGATCTCGCAGGTCAGCGCCGGCTGGTCGCCGTAGGCCAAGGAGTAGACGACGCCCTTGGCGCGCGCCTCCTCGGCGAGGAGCGGGCCGGCGAGCACGTCGGCTTCGACATTGACCATGACGATATGCTTGCCCTGGGCGATCGCGGCGCGGGCATGGGCGATGCCGGCCGGCGGGCTGCCGGTCGCCTCGACGACCACCTCGACCTGCGGGTCGGCGCAGGCCTCGGCACCCGAGGCGACGAAGCGGGTGCGGGCGATGCGCGCCGCGTCCCAGCCGACGGTACGGCAGGCGGCGCGAGCGCGGTCGGGGTCAAGGTCGGCGATGACCGCGATCTCGACTCCGGGCATGGTCGGGATCTGATTGAGGAACATCGAGCCGAACTTGCCGGCGCCGATCAGCGCGATTTTGACGGGGCGGCCGGTTGCGGCGCGCTCACGCGCGAGGCGATAAAGGCTCATCCGGCTACTCCGCCGCCAACTTATGAGCCGCCGCGTAATCCATCAGCGCGCTGTCGGCGACCGGCTCGATCGGGCGGAAGTCCCGGTGCGCGATCCATTCCGGGCGGGTCGGCTTCCTGATGTAGTTCGAGACCGCGCACAGCGTCAGATAGACGATGCGGCGCGGATAGGGCGTGATGTTAGGCGCCGAGGCGTGCACCAGATTGCCGTGGAACATCAGCACCGAGCCGGGCTTGCCGGTCGGCGCGACGATGCCGCCCTCGTCGACAAGGCGGGTCACGGTGTCGTTGTCGAGCGTCCACAGCGGGTAGGAGGTGGTTTCGAGGTCGTGCCCGGCGGAGAGGACGCCGTGCTTGTGGCTCTTCGGCACCAGCATCAAGGGGCCGTTGATCGGCATCACCTCGTCCATGAACACGGCGATGTTCATCGCCCGCGGCTCGGCCATGCCGTCGTCGCGCGCCCAGGTGCCGTAATCCTGGTGCCATTGCCAAACATCGCCCTCGAACGCCGCCTTGGCGTTGATCTTGTACTGGTGCATGTAGAGCTGTTCGCCGAACACCTGCTCGACCGGGCGGATCAGGCGCGGGTGCGAGCCGAGAAGGCGGAACGCCTCGTTATAGGTGTGCGCGGCGAAGGCGGTGCGCGGCGCGCCGGTCTTCTCGCGCCAGACCTCCTGGCGGTTGGTCTTGTAGATTCCTTCGGCCTCGTCGCGCAGCAGCGCGACCTCGGCCTCGGCAAAGCAGCCGGGCAGGAAAAGCCAGCCTTCGTCGTGGAATTGGCCGAGCTGCTGCGGGGTGAGCTGCATGGCGATGTCCTCCCGGTGACGTGACGATCATAGCACCGGAAGGCCCGCGGGTCAGGTCAGAGCGCGGTCTGCCCCGCGTCTTCGATGATCTCGACGAGGCCCATGCCGACGATGTCGTAGAACGACACGCGCCGCCCGGCGAAGAGCGCCGCCGGAACGGGCGGCACCTTGCAGACCGCGCGCACCCCGGCTGCGTCCAGTGCCGCCAGCGTTGCCGGCAGGTCGGCCGAGACGTAGCAGATGTGGTAGACGATGCCCTCGGGCCGGCCGGCGACCAGCGCGTCGACCGGCGACTTGCCCGCCGCCGGATAGATAATCTCGACATCCGGCATCGATCCGACATGCGTGCACATGATCAAGTTGACGTTCTGCTCGGGATCGAAGACCGGTTCGCCGAGCCGGTAGCCGAGCCCGCCGAGGAACTGCGTCGCGTCGCGCGGGCGGCGCACCGCCAGCCCGAGATGATGGAAGGTCAGGCCGAAGGGGTTCATGGCCGTCGGCGCGTCATTTGGCATCGGGCAATATGGCGCGGACGCGCGGGTCGGCCAGGATGCGGCGCGTGACATCGGCGACGACGCGCGCATCGGGGTCGAGCGAGTCGCTGAAATATTGCGGCTTGTCGCGGTATTCCGCCACGTCGGCGAAGTCGAAGAAGGTCACACCCGGCGCCGCGAGGTGCCGTTGCTGCCAGTCGACGCTCTCGAACTCGCGCCAGATGCCGGCGTCGGGGCTGCCGTTCAGCCCGTCGAGGATCTTGGCGTAGAACGGCAGCTGCACCCCGATCAGCGCGACGCGCTTCGACCTGGCGAAGGCAACGAACTGGTCGAACTCG
>JASHUW010000634.1 GCA_030039815.1 Alphaproteobacteria bacterium | reverse complement strand
CCCGGCCCGACATGCAAGGTCACGGTCGCCCAGTCGACGCCGCGTTTCTTGATGCGCTCGACCAGGGCCGGGGTGAAATGCAGTCCGGCGGTTGGCGCCGCGACCGCGCCTGGCGCCCGCGCGAACATCGTCTGGTAACGCTCGCGGTCGGCCGGATCGCCGCCTTTCGGGCGCTTGATGTAGGGCGGCAGCGGCATCGCGCCGTGGCGGGCGAGGGCTGCCGTGAAGGCCTCGCCCTCGAGCGCGAAACGCAGCAGCACCGGACCATCCGCCTCCTTGGCGATCACCTCGGCGGCGAAATCGGCGGCGAAGGCGATGCGGTCGCCGGGATGCAGCCGGCGCGCGCCCTTGGCGTAGGCCTGCCACGTGCCGCCGCCGAGGTCATGCGCCAGCGTCACCTCGACCGCCGCCGCGCCGCGCATTCCCACCAGCCGCGCGGGGATCACCTTGGTGTCGTTGCACACGACGATATCGCCAGGCCGCAGCAACTCCGGCAGATCGGCGATGCGCCGATCCTGGAGTGCGGTTTCCGCCGGCACGACGAGAAGCCGCGCGCCGTCGCGCGGTTCGGCGGGCTTGTCGGCGATCAGCTCGCGCGGCAGGTCGAAGTCGAAATCGTCGAGATGCATCGGTCGAGGATCGAGCAACAGGCTTCCTCAATGCGGCGGAGCATCGATGAGCTCGAACGGAAACGACTGGGTACGCATGCGCCCTTCCGCTCCGAGCCTGAAAAAGCTTTCCTCCGCCGGCCAATGCCAAATCTGGTTCCAGGTCCAAACGCCATGCTCGCGATACAGCTCGGCGAGGGCCGAGACCGCGCGGCGATCGACGGCAAATCGCGCCGCGCCGTTGATCCCGCCTTCGACGACCTGCCGGAAAAGGCCAAGCACCGCGCTGCCGACGTACGGCGAGACATAAAGCTCGAACCCCAATTCCGGTTGCAGCGCGTTCACCGCGGCATGGACCAGGCTGTGCTCCTCGTGGCCGTATTCGCCCCACGGATTATGGGTAAAAACGGTGGCGCGACCGACGAGTGACCGACGCAGCCGGGCGACGATTTCATGAAAACTCGCCTCGTGCGCCACGCTCCGCCGCGCCAGAACCATCCCCATTGGGCCGAGTTGGGGCTCTGGCCAACTTGCCAGCGCCAGGCTTCCCGGCTGGACGAGGTCGTAGAAATCGACGTTGCGGTAGGGGTAGCTCGCGACGACCCGGCGCCTGCCCTCGCGCAAGCCGCCCGCCGCTTGCATTCCGTAGCAGATGAGGATGCGGCCGACCTCTGGCACGAGCGAGCCGAACCACAGGACCTCGTCGTCCGGGTGGGCGACGACGACGGCGGCCCGGGTGAGGTCGATCGAGGACATTGGCGCTGCTCATCTCCAATCCGCTGCGGCGCGACCATGCGCCGTACGAGGCGAATTGCCAACCGCCCAGAAACGACCAACAATCCGCCACGCGAGAGAAGAGGAGATGGCCCGATGGCCGCACCCGCAGCGCGGATCAGCGAACCTTCCAAAGCCGAGCCGAAAGCTTTGGGCCCGATGACCGGGGCCCGCTACATCGCGAGCCTCAAGGACAATCGCGAGGTATGGATCGACGGAAGCCGCGTCGATGACGTGACCACGCATCCCGCCTTCAAGGACATGGTGCACGAGCTGGCGCGCGTCTACGACCTGCAGAATTCGCCGCAGTATCGCGATGAGATGACCTGCGTCGACCCGGCGAGCGGCAATCGCATCTCGGTGTCGTGGCTGTTCCCGCGCTCCGCCGAGGACCTCAAGAAAAAACGCCGCAACAGCGAGCTGTGGAACGAGCTGACCTGGGGCCAGCTCGGGCGCAGCCCGGATATTCTCGCGCCCTATATCCTCTCGGCGCTGCACCTGAAGGACGAGTACAGCGCGGTCAAGCACGCGAAGTGCGACTTCGGCGAGAACCTGCAGAAATATTACGAATATTGCCGCGACAACGACCTGTTCCTGACCCATGCGCTGGGCGACCCGCAGGTCGATCGCTCGCAGCAGACGCAGAACGAGCAGCGCAAGGTCGCCGAGGACACCGAGGTCGTCCTCCATGTCGTCGAGGAGACGAGCGAAGGCGTCGTCATCACCGGCGGCAAACAACTCTCGACCGCGGCGCCGCATACGCACGAAACCTACGTCTCGTTGTCGGCGACCTTTGCCCAGCGCAACGACCCGCGCTGCGTGCTCGCCTTCGCGATCCCCAACGACGCGCCGGGCCTCAAGATCCTCGCGCGCGAGCCGGTGTCGCGCTGGTTCGGCACCTGGGGCCACCCGCTGCAGATGCTCGACGAGCAGGACTGCATGTTGTTCTTCGACCGCGTGCTGGTGCCGTGGGACCGGCTGTTCATGCTCTACGACCCGACGCCGATGCTGAAGACGCTGGGCGCCGCCGGGCACAGCGTGCCGTTCAATTTCCTCGGCTGGTCGAATTTGTGCCGGGTCGAGGTGCGCATGAAGCTGATCCTCGCAGTGGCGACGATGGTCGCCGAGGCGATCGGCGTCATCGAGTTCCGCGAGGTCGCCGCGAAGCTTGGCGAGATGGCGACCTATT
>JASHUW010000003.1 GCA_030039815.1 Alphaproteobacteria bacterium | reverse complement strand
GGCGAGCGTCCCATGATCTCGCAGAGCGGCGCGTATTCGAGGTTGGTGAGACCCGCGCCGAGGTCGCTTTCGGGCAGGAACAGGTTCCACAGCCCTTCGGCCTTCGCCTTCTTCTTCAGCTCTTCCATCACCGGCGGAATCTGCCAGCGCGACGGCGCCTCGTTCAGCTGCTGCTCGAACACCGCTTCGGCCGGATAGACCTCGCGGTTCATGAACGACAGCAATTGCGCCTTGAGTCGCTCGGTCTTGGATGACAGGTCGAAATCCATGGGAAGGGTCTCCTATCCGGCGCGGCACAGCGTAAACACGGTCATCTCGCCGGCGCAATTAAAGCGCAGGGTCGGTGGTGACGCGCCAAGACCACAACTGGAGTATCCAACCGTCGGTCCCGATCGCCATAGTCCGCGCACCGCAAAACGGCATCGCTTCAATCCGGAAAACAGATGCCGGCCACCCGGCAGGCAAATCTGTCCGCCATGAGTGTGGCCGCTGAGATACAGCCCGATCCCCGCCGCGGCGGCGTCTTCCGCCATTTCCGCCGAATGAACCAGCGCGACGCGGAAATCCGCCAGCCGCTCGAACAGGGCATCCCGCGCGGCTTTGGTGTAGAAGGAATGGACATCGTCGAGTCCGACGATCTGCACCTGCTCGCCGCCGCGCGCGAGGATCAGCGAGCGGTTGACCAGCACCTCGAACCCGATCTCTTCGAGCGCTTCGACCATGTCGGCCGGATCGTGATTGCCGAGCACGGCAAGGCGCCGTTCGCGAACGGTTACGCCTCGGATCGCCTCCGTGAGCGGGGCCGTAGCCGCCGCCAGGGGCGCGTTGGGCAGCGACAGCGTGTCGCCCGTATGCACGAGCAGATCGACAGCGATACCTTCAAGCATACGGCCGGCGATCGCCGCCAATGATGGCATCAGGTCGAGATGGGTGTCGCTCAGCTGAAGGATGCGATAGCCATCGAACGCAGCGGGTAAGCCGGGGAGTGCGATTTCGATCTCGACGAGCCGGGGCGAGAGCGCGTTGCGTCGGCCGCGCCCGTGAAGCCCGGCGGCCCAAATGCCCCAGCCGCCGACGCCCGCCGCCGCCTTGAAAACCTTGTTGCGCCATTTCGGGTAGCGCCCGGTCGGACCGATCCAGTGGGTTCCCTGCTCGATGCGACGGCGCTCAGCGGCCCAGTCGTCTCGCACCGACGGACTCATTCCAAGCTTCCCGATCGCGCTACCCTCACGCCGGCTGTCGCAGCAGCTCGAGGATCCTGTCCAGCTTATCGACCTCGATGCGGTTGAGCTCGCGAAGGATCGCCTCGATTTCCTCCTTGGCGGCGACATTGGTCTCGTAATCGTTTTGCGCTTGCACGCGGTCGCGCTCGGCTTGGCGGTTCTGGCTCATCAGGATCAGCGGCGAGCTATAGGCCGCTTCCGCCGACATGAACAGGTTGAACAGAATAAACGGGTAGGGATCGAACTGATAAGCCTGAAGCAGCCAGAGCGTGTTGACCACCACCCAAATCGCGAAGATCACCGTCTGGATAATGATGAACTGCCATGAGCCGATAAAAGCGGCGACGTGGTCGGCGATGCGCGCCCCCGTCGAACTGTTTTCGAGATGGGCGAGATGCCAGGACTTCAACGGGCGCATGTTTTCGGGTCCTTTTTCCGCTCCGATTTGGCCTTGCGCGATCTTCCGTCGGGCCAGGCCGGCCGTCGAGGCGATTGACGTGCGGGTGCGGCAATCAACTTTGCGCTAACCATTCTGCAGTAGCCTTCCCGCCATGGCGATGGAACCGTCGGTCTTGCCAATCAAAACCCTCGGCCACCCGTCCGCGCCGGCGGATTACGGGATTTGGACCGGGTACCGCATTCCGGACGATCGCTCGTCCTGGCATCCGCTCGTTCGGCGATTCTATGAATACTGGGCGCGCGTCGCGCCACCCGGGCGGCTGCCCGGCCGCCAGCACATTGTACCCGAAGAGATCGTCCCGCTGCTGTCGCGGCTATGGATCCTCGACGTATTCCGCGACCCGCTGCGCTTCCGCTATCGCCTCGTCGGCACCGCCATCACTCGCTCGGTGCAGCGCGAACTGACCGGCATGTGGCTCCATGAGGTGCAGCCGGAATTGTTCGAGAATGTGAATTTGCGGGACCGTTATCGACTCATGTTTGCCACCGGCCAGCCGACCTGGCGGCGCGGGCCGACCATCTGGAATCGCGACCCGACCCATCGCATCGTCGAAAACTGCCTGGCCCCGCTCGCCACCGACGGCGCGACGATCGACAAGATTATCGCCGTCTCGGTGCAGTTCGACGTTAACGGCCGCGAGTTTTAGCCTCCCATGACCGGGTTCGTCGACAGCGATATCGGCGCTGCGCCGTCAACCGCCGATTATGGGGTGTGGACGGGTTATCGCATTCCCGACGATCATTCGTCGTGGCATCCCGCTGTCCGGCAGTTCTACGACTATTGGCGGTCGGTGGCGCCGCCGGGCCGGCTTCCCGGGCGGCAACACGTCAAGCCCGAAGACATCGTGCCGCTGCTCCCGCGGGTGTTTATCCTCGATGTGTTCGGCGATCCGTTCCGCCTGTGGTATCGCCTCGCCGGCACCGAGGTCGTCCGTTCGGTGCAGTGTGAATTGACCGGGCGGTGGGTCGATGAAGTGCAACCCGAGACCTTGACCAGACCGACGCTTCTCGACCGTTACCGGTTTATCGCCGAGACCGGCCAGCCGACCTGGCGGCGCGGGCCGACCCTGTGGAGCCGCGATCCCAAACATTACCTGACCGAGAACTGCCTGGTGCCGCTCGCCAGCGACGGCGAGACCGTCGACAAAATATTCGCGGTGACGCTGGTGTTCACCCGGGACGGCAAGGAGGTCTGAGCGTCAGCTCCGGGTCGGGTCGTCGCCGAGCCTGACGATCAGCTTGCCGAAATTCCTTCCTTGCAGCAGCCCGATAAAGGCTTGCGGTGCATTGTCGATGCCGTCGACGATGTCCTCACGGTATTTGAGCGCGCCCGAGCGCACCAGCGGTGCCGCCATCGCCAGGTACTCGGGTCGCAGCGCCGCGTGGTCGCTGACGATGAAGCCCTGGATCTTGAGCCGCTTTCGCACCGCCGCGACGAGGCTCGGGCCGGGACGCGGATCCGCGTCGTTATATTCCGCGATCATGCCGCACATGATCATGCGCCCGAAATCGTTGAGCCGCGGATAGACCGCGCGCTGCACCGCGCCGCCGACATTCTCGAAATAGACGTCGATGCCGTTGGGGCATGCGGCGTCGAGCGCGCCGGCGAGTTCGCCGTGATGGTCGAGGCAGGCATCGAACCCTAGCCCCCCGGTGACGTAGGCGCATTTGTCGGCGCCGCCGGCGATGCCGACGACCCGGCAGCCCTCGCGTTTCGCCAGTTGGCCGGCGACCGCGCCGACCGCGCCCGAGGCGGCCGAGATGACGACCGTCTCGCCAGCCTTCGGCTGGCCGATCGTCTTCAATCCGGCATAGGCGGTAAGCCCGGGCATGCCGAGAATCCCAAGCGCGGTCGAGATCGGCGCCGCCGCGGCATCGAGCTTGATGAGCCCCTTGCCGTCGACGGCGCTATACGTCTGCCAGCCGTAGCCGCCGAGGGCGATGTCGCCCTCGCGGAAATCGGGATGGCGCGAGCGCATAACCTGGCCGACGACGCGGCCTTCGATGACCTCGCCCAGTTCGGTCGGCCTGGCATAGGAGCGCTGCCCGCTGATCCGGCCGCGCATATAGGGGTCGAGCGACAGGTAGATGCCGCGAAGCAGCACCTGGCCGTCGTCCGGCTCGGGCAGCTTCGCATCGACGATCGCAAAATCCTCGGGCACCGGCATGCCGTTCGGCCGCCGCTTCAACAAGACCTGCCGGTTCGTCTCGGGCATCGCGCGCCTCCTGGTTCCTGTTCGATCGGGTTCTCGACGGCAATCTAGCAGCCGGGGCGCGCTATTTCACCAGAAGGGCGCCGCCGCTCAGCAGGATCAGCACGGCGATGAACCAGCCGAATTTCTCGGGATCGAGGCGGTTGACCAGCCGGTCTCCGAGCCACGAACCGAGGATGACCATCGGCAGACCGACGGCGATCAGAATGCCGGTCGTCTCACGGTAGAACCCGAAGCTCGCATAGCCGCCGATGCGCGCCGCGCCGGTGACCAGCACGACGGTGCTCATGGTCGCCCGAAACGCTTCCTTTCGCAGCCGCA
>JASHUW010000633.1 GCA_030039815.1 Alphaproteobacteria bacterium | reverse complement strand
GCTCGATTCTCCTGCCTGGGTGGCCAGCTACATCGCCTGGGAAGGCGCCTTGCTCGCCGCGCTCGGCTTCGGCCTCGACCTGTCGGCCTGTGCGGCGACCGGAGTCAACGATGATCTCGCCTATGTCTCGCCGCGCTCGGGGCGTGCCGTGTCACGCTCTGCGGGCGCGCCGTACCAGGATAAGCTCTTGCTGTTGCCTGCTTTTTTGTGGCGCGACGCAGCCGCCGCGGGGCCTGACATCGCCGCCGGTTTGGCGCTGACCGGGTATTTCCTGCACCACCACCTGCTGGAGCCGCAGGGCCGCGCGTTGCCCGAGGCGCGTGCCCGCCTCGTCGACCGCCTCAAGCGGCTGGTATGATACGGGCCTGACGACAACAAGGATTTGACGACCATGGCCGATGTCGTGGAGCATATCCAGGACGTCGATTTCGCCGATGCGCTCGGCGAGCGTTATCTTTCCTACGCGCTGTCGACGATCATGGCGCGCTCGCTGCCGGATGTGCGCGACGGACTGAAGCCGGTGCACCGCCGCATCCTGCATGCGATGAACCAGCTGCGCCTCGAACCGACCGGCGGCTATAAGAAATGCGCGCTCGTTGTTGGCGAGGTCATCGGCAAGTACCATCCGCATGGTGACGCCGCCATCTATGACGCGATGGTGCGCCTCGCGCAGGATTTCGCGCAGCGCTATCCGGTCGTCGACGGGCAGGGCAATTTCGGCAATATCGACGGCGATAACCCGGCTCAGATGCGCTACACCGAAAGCCGCATGTCGGCGGTGGCGCGGGCGATGCTCGACGGTATCGACGAGGATGCGGTCGATTTCCGCGCGACTTATGATGGCGAACACAGCGAGCCGGTCGCGCTGCCGGCGCGGTTCCCGAATCTGCTCGCCAACGGCGCGGCGGGGATCGCGGTCGGCATGGCGACCAGCATTCCGCCGCACAATGTCGGCGAGATTTGCACCGCGCTCTTGCACCTGATCGACACGCCGGGCGCTTCGGTCGCCGAGCTGGTGGCGCTGATGCCCGGTCCGGATTTTCCCACCGGCGGCGTCCTGGTCGAGCCGGCCGACGGCATCCGCGCCGCCTACGAGACCGGCCGGGGAAGCTTCCGGCTGCGTGCCCGCTGGATCAAGGAGCCGCTCGGCCACGGTCTCTACCAGATCGTTGTCACCGAGGTGCCGTTCCAAGTGCCGAAAAGCCGGCTCGTCGAAAAGATCGCCCAGCTTCTCGAGGAAAAAAAGCTGCCGCTGCTCGCCGACATTCGCGACGAGTCGGCCGAGGATGTGCGGCTGGTCTTCGAACCGAAGACCCGCAACGTCGATCCCGATTTGCTGATGGAGCAGCTCTTCCGCACCACCGAGTTGGAGGTGCGGGTACCGCTCAATCTCAACGTCCTCGATCCCGCCGGAGTACCGCGGGTGATGAGCCTCAAGGAGGCGCTACGCGAATTTCTCGACCATCGCCGCATCGTGCTGCAGCGCCGCAGCCGCTACCGGCTCGCTGCGATCGAGCGGCGCATGGAGGTGCTGCGCGGGCTCATCATCGTTTACATCAACCTCGACGAGGTGATCCGCATCATCCGCGAGGAGGACGAGCCCAAGGACGTGATGATGGCACGCTGGGGTCTCACCGACGCGCAGGTCGAGGCGATCCTCAATATGCGGCTGCGTGCGCTGCGCCGGCTCGAGGAAGTGGCGATCCGCAAGGAGCTGGAAGAGCTGGGCGCAGAGGCCGGCGACATCGAGAAACTGCTGTCGAGCGAACGCCGGCAATGGACCGCGCTGTCGAAGGAGATTGCCGCGACGCAGAAGGAGTTCGGCGGCGACACTGCACTCGGCAGGCGCCGCACCACGATTGGCGAAGCGCCCGAACCGCGCGAAATCCCGGTGACGGCGCTTATCGAGCGCGAGCCGGTCACTATCCTCTGTTCGGAGAAGGATTGGATCCGCGCGGTCAAGGGCCACGGCGTCTCGGCAGCCGAGCAGCGCTACAAGGAAGGCGACGGCCCGCGCTTCGCGGTGACGGCCGAGACCACCGACCGGCTGATCGTGTTCGGCAGCAATGGCCGCTTCTACACGCTTGGCGTCGATCGCCTGCCGTCGGGCCGCGGCCAGGGCGAGCCGCTACGGTTGATGATCGACCTCGCCAACGAGCACGATGTCGTGGCGATGTTTCCCTTCCGCCTCGGCATGAAAATCCTCGTCGCCGCGACCGACGGGCGCGGTTTCATCGTCGACGGCGAGGAGGCGATGGCGCAGACCCGCGCCGGCAAGCAGGTGCTGTCGCCCGGCAAGGGCGAAAAGGCCTGCGTTTGTGTGCCGGCCTACGGCGACGCCGTCGCGTTTGTCGGCGAAAACCGGCGGATGCTGGTCGTCGATCTCGAGGAAATCCCTGAGATCGCGCGCGGCCGCGGCGTCATCCTGCAGCGCTACCGCATGGGCAAGCTCGCCGACGCCAAGGTGTTCCGCCTCGCCGACGGCCTCTCCTGGCGTCAGGGCGAAAACCGCACCCGCACCGAAACCGACCTCATGCCTTGGCGCGGCGCGCGCGGCGGCGCCGGCCGCTCAGTACCTCAGGGTTTCCCGCGGAACGGAAAATTCGGCTAGCGGACGAAAGCGATCGCATTGTCCCGGCACAGCTGGATACGGCCACGCGCCGGACCTCGAACTTGTTGAGTTCCGCTGTCGAACCGTCGCGGTCCGGCGAATTTGCCGATACCTTCCGGCGATACCGCCTGGATCTTCTCTCAATGGCCGTCCTGTACATTGTCGCGTCCGCTGCTGCCGGGCGCGTGTGGCGCTTGCCGTTCGATGATGAGCTCCTGGCCATGGTGCCGCCGCTGCCTGCCGGTTTTAGCGACTCAGCTTGGGATCTGGCACGGTTTTACCTTAACGGGGGAAACATTCACCCGCCGTTGACGGTTCTGTACTTTTCGATCCTGCACAGCTTCGGTGTCAGCGAATGGGTGATGCGGCTGGGCAGCCTCGCGATGATGACGCTGGCCCTGGCGCTATGGCAGCTCGTCGCGCTGACCCTGATCGGCGAGCGGGGCGAAGCGCCCGTCGGGGCGACGCCCCGGCTGGTGGCTGTCCTGCTATTCGGCCTATCACCCGCGGCCGTCGGTTTGGGCGACGCGATCCGCTGGTATCCGCAATTCGCCCTTCTCGTAGCGCTCTTCGCTGCCCTCTATTTTCTCTCCGGAACGAGGGTGGGTCGCATTGCTTCGGCGGTTCCTCTCGGTCTCGCCATCTCGATTAACCTGATCGCGCCGCTCGTCATCCTTCCCTTCGCGATCTACCGGTATTTGCTGGAGCGGGCGTGGCGCGCGTCCTTCGAGATGGCGTACTGGGCGATCTTCGCACTGTTCGCGGCGCCGGGGCTTTACACCGCGATATCCGTCCTTCGATACAAACTCGTCGCGGTCTGGGCAAGCAAATGCGCGCGCGGTCCGCTCGTCGGAATCGCCAGCGATGTGATTGGTGTTTTCGGCGGAAGTGCGATCGGAATTGGCGAGGCCTGGGTCGTCATTCCCGTTATCGCGATCGCCGCCGCTGCGGTGGTGACGCAGATTGACTGGCGCGCGCCCGCATGCCGCAACCACCTGCTTCTCCTGATGCTCGGCGGGATGGTGCCGGCAGCCGTCGCGGGCTGCGACGAATCACGAATGTTTCTCTATATGGCGCCAATCCTGGCGGCGGTCCTGACCCTCTTTCTGGCACGGTACGCAGTCAGCGGCGCGACCGGGAGGATGCTGCTGCTGACCGCCTGCACCGTTTTCCCGAGCCTCGTCGCGATCGGTGAGCTTCGCGCCGGCATCCATTCCACCGAGCGAAATTGGACCGTGCCGACCGCCGATGTGATCGACTTCATCGACCGAAACGAAAGCGGCGATACCCTTGTCATGTCCACGGATGCAGTCATTCCGTGGGAATTGGAAAAGCGCCCCGAGCCACACCGCTGCACCAGTTACTTCCTCTACAATCAAGCCTGCTTTGCCGACCCCCAGCATTACCGCTCGATATTCATCGTCAGGGCCTACGGCGATCGGTCGCAAAGCGTCCGATTGATGCAGCGATTTGTGGCGCGAGTCGCGGAAATCACGCGCAGCCGTGATCGGGTCGCTGGGGTACGAGCGGGGCACGACACCGACTCTCGGCTTAAGACCAAGTTGACCGGTGTGCCGCACGATCAGTTCATCTTGACTGTCGATCTGTACCGTTAATCTGCCAAAGAAGACCCTCCCCGACGGCCGCTCCATGCGATTGGAGCGAATGACCCATAAATTGCCATAATCATATCGTATCGTTGCGATCATGGCCATCTCCCAGCGGGAGCAGATCGTATCGCGAGGGGCATCAATGGCTGTAAATCCGCTGCAAAAGCAGCCAGCGCATGGGGTGGGCTGCCGTCGCCGCGACGCGGCAGCCGGGCCATTCAGCGCGCGAAATCGACCGCTGTCGTGTTCGCGCCGCAGAGCAGCACGGCGACGCGTTCGTCCTTTGCCGGGCGGTAGCGGCCCGCGAGCAGCGCCGCGAGCGCGGTCGCGCCGCCGGGCTCGGCGGCGATGCGCAACGCGTCCCACAGCCGGCGCTGCGCGTCGACGATCGCCTCGTCGGTAACGAGCACCGCCTCGGCAACGTAGCGCTGCGCGATCGGGAACATCAGCTGGCCGACCTGGCGCGGCGCCAGCGAGTCCGCGGCGACACCGCCCGCCGGCGCATCGACCGGGCGCCCGGCCTTCAGCGCGTCGTGCAGCGTCGGCGCGGCTTCCGGCTCGACCGAGACGACGCGCGTCCTGCCGGCGTACCACGCGGCAATGCCGCCAATCAGCCCGCCGCCCCCCGTCGCGACCAGCAGGGTATCGATATCCGGCCGGTCCGCTTCCAGCTCGAGCCCGACCGAGCCCTGGCCGAGCAACGTTTCCGGCTGGTCGTAGGCGTGCACCTGCAAAGCGCCGGTCTCGGCGACCAGCGCTTCGCTCGCCGCCAGCGCCTCGGCATAGGCTTCGCCCGTCACCACCAGCTCGGCGCCGTAGGAGCGGATGCGGTCGAGCTTGGCGGGCGAAGCAACCTTGGGCACAAAGATCGTCGCTTTGATCCCGAGACGCATCGCCGCAAAAGCGACCGCCGCGCCATGGTTGCCGCCGGAGGCGGCGACCACCCCGGCCGTCGGCGCCTTCCGCGACAGCAAATTGGCGAAGGCGCCGCGTGGCTTGAACGAGCCGGTGTGCTGGAGGAATTCGAGCTTCAATGCCAGCTTCGGCCCCGGCGAACCGAAATCGCCGGTATCGATCGTAATGACAGGCGTATGCCGGATATGGGGCCGGATCAGCCGCTCGGTCGCGGCGATGCGGTCGCGATCTATAGGTGTAACTTGCATTTCGAGCGGAGCATGGCATGCTTTAGGAAATTAGCCAATTCCC
>JASHUW010000632.1 GCA_030039815.1 Alphaproteobacteria bacterium | reverse complement strand
GCGCTCGCCGCGGTGGAAAAATCGATCGGAGCGAGGCTCGGAGACGCGAAGAACCCGCTGCTCGTCTCGGTCCGTTCCGGCGCGCGCGCCTCGATGCCGGGGATGATGGACACCGTCCTCAATCTCGGCCTCAACGACCAGACCGTCGAGAGCCTCGCGCAGATCAGCGGCGACCAGCGTTTCGCCTGGGACAGCTATCGCCGTTTCCTGCAGATGTATGGCGAGGTCGTGCTCGGCATCGAGCACCATCATTTCGAAGCGGTCATCGACGACTACAAGATCGACGCCGGGGTCACCCTCGACACCGAACTACAGGCGAAGGACTGGCGGGCCGTTGCCGCCGGCTTCAAGGACATCGTCCGCAACGAGACCGGCGAGGCCTTCCCGCAGGACGTCCATGCCCAGCTGTGGGGCGCGATCGGCGCCGTCTTCGGCAGCTGGATGAACCCGCGCGCGATCACCTATCGCCGGCTCAACAACATCCCGGAAAGCTGGGGCACCGCGGTCAGCGTCCAGTCGATGGTGTTCGGCAATCGCGGCGACGATTGCGCCACCGGCGTTGCCTTCACCCGCAACCCCTCGACCGGCGCCAACGAGTTCTACGGCGAGTTCCTGGTCAACGCCCAGGGCGAGGATGTCGTCGCCGGCATCCGCACCCCGCAATCGCTGACCGTCGCCGGCAAAGAGGCCAACGGCTCGACCTTGCCGGCGATGGAAGAGGTGATGCCGGCGGTCTACGCCGACCTCTTGAAGGTTCGCGACAAGCTCGAAGACCGCTATCGCGACATGCAGGACATCGAGTTCACCGTCGAGCGCGGCCGGCTGTGGATGCTGCAGACCCGTACCGGCAAGCGCACCGCGCAGGCGGCGTTGAAGATCGCCGTGTCGCTGGTTGAGGAAGGCGTCATCGACCAGGCGGAGGCGATCCGCCGCATCGAGCCGAATTCGCTCGACCAATTGCTGCATCCGATGCTCGATCCCAGCGTCAAGCTCAACGTGCTGACTCGCGGTCTGCCGGCCTCGCCCGGCGCCGCCTCGGGCAAGGTCGTGTTCTCGGCCGAGGAGGCGGAAAGCTGCGCCAGCCGCGGCGAGGCGGTGATCCTCGCCCGTGTCGAAACCAGCCCCGAGGATATCCACGGCATGCACGCGGCGCGCGGCATCCTCACCGCGCGCGGCGGCATGACCAGCCACGCCGCGGTCGTCGCGCGCGGCATGGGGCGGCCATGCGTCGCCGGCGCCGGCGATGTCCGCATCGATTACGCCGCCCGCACCATGACGGTGCGCAATGTCCTGGTCCGCGAGGGCGACCTCGTCACCCTCAACGGCTCGACCGGTGAGGTCATCCAGGGCGAGGTGCCGACCATCGAGCCGACCCTCAGCGGCGATTTCGCGACGCTGATGGGCTGGGCCGACGAGCTGCGTACGCTGAAGATCCGCACCAACGCCGAGACCCCGACCGACGCCCGCGCCGCGCGCAATTTCGGCGCGGAGGGCATCGGCCTGTCGCGCACCGAGCATATGTTCTTCGAGGCCGACCGCATCGGCGCGATCCGCGAGATGATCATGGCCGACGCGGAGCACGGCCGCCGCGTCGCGCTCGCCAAGCTCCTGCCGATGCAGCGCGCCGACTTCCTCGAGATTTTCAAGATCATGGCCGGGCTGCCGGTGACGATCCGCCTGCTCGACCCGCCGCTGCACGAATTTCTGCCGAAGACCGACCCGGAGTTCGACGAGATGGCGCGGCGCACCGGCAAGACCGTCGCCGAGGTGCGCCACCGCGCCAACGCGCTGCACGAGACCAACCCGATGCTCGGCCATCGCGGCTGTCGGCTCGGCATCACCTTTCCGGAGATCTACGAGATGCAGGCGGTCGCGATCTTCGAGGCGGCCTGCGCGGCGGTGAGGGAGACTGGCGAGGCCGTCGAGCCCGAGATCATGGTGCCGCTGATCGCCACCCGCCGCGAATTCGACATCCTGAAGGAGATGGTCGACCGCGTCGGCCGCGAGACCATGGAGCGGGAAGGGATCACCGTCCCCTATTCGGTCGGCACGATGATCGAGCTGCCGCGCGCCGCGCTGATGGCCGGCGAGATCGCCAAGACCGCCGAGTTCTTCAGCTTCGGCACCAACGACCTGACGCAAACCACCTACGGTCTGTCGCGCGACGACGCGGCCAACTTTATCGGCGCCTATCAGAAGCTTGGGATTTTCGAGCGGGATCCGTTCGTGTCGCTCGATACCGAAGGCGTCGGCGAGCTGATCCGCATCGCCGCCGAACGCGGCCGCGCGACGCGGCCCGATCTGAAGCTCGGCATTTGCGGCGAGCATGGCGGCGACCCGGCCTCGATCCGCTTCTGCCGCGAGGTCGGGCTCGACTACGTGTCGTGCTCGCCCTACCGCGTGCCGATCGCCCGGCTCGCGGCCGCCCAGGCCGAGCTTACCGGCGATCCGGTCTCGACCGCCTGATTGATTCCCTCGCCGTATCACGGGAGAGGGCCCGCCCCGGCAAAAGGCCGCAAAACTCAATCACCACGGAGACACGGCGGATCTGGTCCGCTGAACCCTTTGCGACCCTTCGCGTCTCCTTTACGTCCCCTGCGCTGAGGCGTTCTTTCGTCCTCCGTGTTTCCGTGGTGAAAATTTTTTCGTTCCGGCTCTTGAATGTTCCTGATATGTTCCTTATCTCCGACCCGTCATCGCCGTGCGGCGAAACCCATGGCGCTGATGCCCGGGCACCCGGGCTCGCTATTTCAAAGACCGAAACCGGAGCTTGTGGGGAGAGACCGAACCGTCCGTGCCGGCAAGGAC
>JASHUW010000062.1 GCA_030039815.1 Alphaproteobacteria bacterium | reverse complement strand
CCGGCAAGGCCCGCGCCCTCAAGCAGCTGGCGCGTCGCGATCAGCCAGTCGAGATGGCTGTCAAGCACGACATGGCCGCGTTCGCCGCCGGGGAAGCCGGGCAGCGACGGCACGATCACCGTGCGTTCCCGCGCCAGCGCATCGAGAAACGGCACCCAGTGTGGCAGGCCGCCAAAGCCGGCGAGAAAGCCGAGCTTTGGCCCCGAGCCGGCGGTCCAAACACGGCATGAGAAGCCGTTGATTTCGATGGTGGTGGTTTTGGGTTCAGGCATGAACGGACTCCGAATTTCCCTCTCCGCCCATTGGGGGGAGAGGGAGGGGCCCAGCGCGCAGCGCTGGGAGGGTGAGGTGGGAGAGCTCGGAGCGCGCCCACCTCACCCCGGCCCTCTCCCCCCAATGGGCGGAGAGGGAGGAGTCGTTCACGCCGCAGCGGGTCGTCATTCCGCCGCAGCTTGCGCCACGGGCGCGAACGACGCCGGCGCGGCGCGCTCGGCGGGCTGCATCGGCTGCGGCCACCAGTGGTCTTCCCACTGCGAATGCACGTGCTTCAGGCGCGGCATGACCTTCTCGGCGAAGAGGCGCGTGTTGTACTTGGCGAGCTCCTTCGACATGTTGCCGAATTGCAAAAGCATCATCAGGTGGCCGACATTGAGGTTGGTCGCGACCTCGGTCAGTTGCTCGACGACCTCATCGGGCGAGCCGACGATCACGTAGCCCTTGTCGACGATCGCATCCATCTCGCGCGACAGCATCTGGAACTTGGTTTCGTAGCGCTGCGTCTCTTGGACACTCTTGTCGGCCGCTTGCAGACCATGCCCTTGATGCCGCGCCGTTGCGTCTCCTCGGTGGCGTAGCCGGGCGGCCCCGCGAAGCGCGGGTCGATGTGCAGGCAGCGGCCATAAAAATACTCGGCCGGCTCGGCATAGAGCTCCAGCGCCTGCTGGCGCGTTTCGGCGACGCCGACGAATTGCAGAAAGCCGGCGCGGTACGGGTTCAGGTCCTTGCCGAGCTTTTTCATCTCGTCCCAGAACCCGCTCATCGTCGCCTGCCCGGCTTTGTAGCCGTAGTAGGACAGGTAGCAGTAGACGTAGTCCATCTCGGCGCACCACTGCCAGGTCTCGACCGAGCCGCCGCCCGGGATCCAGATCGGCGGGTGCGGCTTCTGCACCGGCCGCGGCCAGATGTTGACGTAGCGCTGCTGGTTGAAGCGGCCGTTGAACGCAAAGGTATCGGGCGCGGTCCACGCCTTTTTCACCAGGTCGTGTGCCTCGTAGTAGCGCTCACGCAGCATCGACGGGTTCTGGCCATAGGCGTAGCAGGTGTCCATCGGCGAGCCGACCGGGAAGCCGGCGATCAGCCGCCCGCCCGAGATGCAGTCGATCATCGCGAATTCCTCGGCGACCCGGGTCGGCGGGTTGTAGAGCGCGAGGCTGTTGCCGAGGATGCACAACGCCGTGTCGGTGGTGCGCCGGGCCAGCGAGGACGCAACCAGGTTTGGCGACGGCATCAACCCGTAGCCGTTGTTGTGGTGCTCGTTGACGCAGATCGCGTCGAAGCCGCATTCGGCGGCGTATTCGAGCTCGTCCATGAAGTCGTTGTACATGTGGTGCGCCCGGCGCGGATCGAACAGCGAGGAGTGGATGTCGACCCACACCGACGGATTCTTTTCCCGGAAGTCATCGGGAAGCTCGGTGTAGGGCATCAGGTGGAACCACATCAGCTTCATGGCTCACTCCTCAAGACAGCCGCTCAAAATCCGCGGCCAAAAGTTAGCAAGGCTTACGTTCCGGTCAACCGTAACCTCTGAGACGATCTCAACCGGAGACGCCAACGGCTTGCGATAGTGGGCTTTGTGCACTACCCTCCCGGCCCTATGCGCCGGGTTCGAGACTGCGCCGCAATCGCAGCGCGGATATCCATGATGTTTTCGCTGTCGGCATGTTCGCTATTGCAGGCGATCGCGCCGCCGAAAAATCCGGGGGAGATGCCACCGCAGCCCGCACCATTTTTCTCGACCCAACCGCCGCCTCAGGCCGCCTATCCGCCGACCCCGGAAGCGACGCATGCCGAGATCGTCAACTGGCTGCACACGCACGGCTATCAGGATTTCCAGATCCAGGCGATGGTCGAGCACGCCCGCACCGAAAGCGGCTTCCGCGCCTGCGCCGTCGGCCCGGGGGGCTATCACTACCTCTTCCAGTGGGCGAGCACGCGGCTCGAGCAGCTGCAGCGGTTTGCCGGCTATTCGGGTTGCCCGCAGCTCGATACGCAGCTCGCCTTCGCCGATCACGAGCTGCGCGACGAGCCGAAATTCTCCTGCTTCTGGAGTGCGACCAGCGAGCCCGCCGCGTATTCCGCGCTGCGCCGCGGGTTCGGCGGGGGAAGCTGCTAGTTCACTTGCAGATCGGTTCCTCCCCCGTGCACGGGGAGGTGGCGAGCACAGCGAGCCAGAGGGGGCGAAAACGCCGTTGTGCCCCCTCCACCATGCTGCGCATGGTTCCCCTCCCCCGCTTCGCGGAGGAGGAGCCGCTATTACCGCCTCGCCCGCGGCGACGCCTCGTTCGCGAGCGCCGAGGTGACATCGGCGAAGGACGTCTTCAGCGAGGTGCGCACGTCG
>JASHUW010000631.1 GCA_030039815.1 Alphaproteobacteria bacterium | reverse complement strand
ACAGCGCCTACGGTCTCGACACCCGCTCGCTGCGGCTCACCAATGTCTATGGCCCCGGTATGCGCATCAAGGATGCGCGACAGAACTTTCTCGGCATCTGGCTGCGCCGGGTCATCGAGGGTGACGCGTTCGAGGTATGGGGCGGCGGGCAGCGGCGTGACATGGTGTTCGTCGACGACGCCGCAGAGGCGTTTTTGGTCGCCGCCGTGACGCCGGAAACGCGCGGCAAGGCGCTCAATATCGGCGGCGATGCGCCCTACAGCCTTGCCGAAATAGCCGCCGCGATGATCGCCGCGAACGGCGGCGGGCGGTATGAGCTCAAGGAGTTTCCGCCCGAACGCAAGCGCATCGATATCGGCGATTTCGTGACCGACGATCGGCAGTTTCGCGCGCTCACGGGCTGGGAGCCGCGCGTCACCCTGGCCGAGGGGCTCAAGCGTTCGCTCGACTATTATCGCCCGTATCTCGCCGCCTACATTTGAGAGACAGATGACGCCCATTCCGCAGACCGATCCACATGCCGGCTATCTGGAACAGAAGGCGGCGATCGATGCCGCGGTGGCGCGAGTGCTCGACAGCGGCTGGTATATCTTGGGTCGCGAGGCCGAGGCGTTCGAGGCTCGCTTCGCCGCGTATGTCGGCGTCGGCCATGCGATCGGCTGCGGCAACGGCACGGATGCGCTAGAGCTGGCGCTACGCGCATGCGGCATCGCCGCCGGCGATCTGGTCTTCACCGTCTCGCACACGGCGGTCGCGACCGTGGCCGCGATAGAGCGCGCGGGCGCCACCGCCGTGCTTGTGGACATCGAGGAAGGCGGGTTCTGCATGGACCCGGCGGCGCTGGAAGCCGCGCTCAAGGCGCCGCCGAAAGGCCGCCTGGCGGCGGTGATGCCGGTGCATCTTTACGGTGAGCCGGCGGCCCTCGAGAAGATCGTCGCACTCGCCCGCGCATACGGGCTGCGCCTCATCGAGGACGCCGCGCAATGCCACGGCGCGCGCTATCGCGGCCGGATGAGCGGCGCGATCGGCGATTTCGGCTGCTTCAGCTTTTATCCGACCAAGAACCTCGGTGCGCTTGGCGATGCCGGCGCCGTCGTCACGGGCAATGCCGAGCTGGCGGCGGCGGCGCGCGAGATACGCGAATACGGTTGGCGCGACCGCTATGTCAGCGCGGTCACGGGCATCAATTCACGGCTCGACCCGATCCAGGCCGCGATCCTTGGCGCCAAGCTCGACACACTGGAGGCCGGCAATGCGCGGCGGCAAGCCATCGCCGCGCGTTACGATTCCGGTCTCGCCGGCTTGCCGCTGACCCTGCCGGGGCGGCGCGGTGGCACCACGCACGTCTTTCACCAGTACGTCGTCCGGACGCCAAAGCGCGATCGCTTGCGCGAGCATTTGCGCCAGGCGCAGATTGCGACCGGCATCCACTACCCGTTGCCGGTGCACCTGCACCCGGCCTACCGCGGGCGCGTTCCGGTTGGGCCCACCGGGTTGTGCCGCAGCGAGGCGACGGCTCGCGAGATCCTCAGCCTGCCGATGTATCCGCAGCTTTCCGACGACGCGGTCGACCGGGTGATCGCCGAAACCCGCCGGTTCTTCTTGTGACGGCGGCGCGGGCGACGCTACGCTTGGTGCAGCAGGAAAATGCCGCCGAAGATCAGCGCGATGCCGCCGATCTGGTGCCAGCCGAGCGGCTCGCGCCATAGCAGGTGCGCCAGCACCGCGATGATCGCATAGCTCGCCGCCACCGACGGGAAGGCGATCGATACCGGAATGCGGTTGAGCGCCGCGATATAGGCGAACGAGGCCAGTACATAAATTCCCAGCCCTCCGATCGTCAGCGGATTGAGCAGCTGCGCCATGAAGCTCGGTGCGCCCACCGCCGCGGCCTTCAGCGCAAGCTGCGCGACAATGCCGAGCAGTATCGCCGCGACAAGCCCGAGATACGCGATGGTGGTCGACATGACTCAGCCCTGCCGGCGCAGCCGCAGCGGCGGCGACGCGGGTTCGGTCGCGACGCTGTCCGACCGTGTCACCGAGCGCACCACCGACTGGGGTTTGTGGTTCGCGGTCAAATAGAGTCGCCCGAGATACTCGCCGACAATGCCGAGGATCATCAGTTGCACTCCCGACAACAGCAGCACCGCGACGAAGAGCGATGCCCATCCCGCGGGGGGCGACCAGAACAGGGCCTCGACAATCGCCGCCAACCCGCCGAGCCCGCCCAGCACGCTGAGCGCGAATCCGGTCAGCGTGCTGATCCGTAGCGGCATCACCGAAAAATTGACGAACATGCTCATCCACAGGCGCAGCAGCCGACGCAGCGTGTAGTTGCTGCGGCCAATGGCGCGCGGCAGGTGGCGCACCAGCAGCCGGTCGATTTTCTGCGTCACTTGCAGGATGAGGCCGTCGATATAGGGAAAGGGGCCGTCATAGCGGATGACCTCTCGGACCAAAAAGGCGCTCATGCAGCGAAAGCTCGACAGGTACAGGCCTTTCGGCTTGTCGAGCACAAAGCCGGCGACCCAGTTGGTGA
>JASHUW010000630.1 GCA_030039815.1 Alphaproteobacteria bacterium | reverse complement strand
ATTGTTATATTGGCATTGCGAAAATGAATGTAATCTCGTATTTTGCGTCACCCCGACGAAGGTCGGGGCCCAGGCTCCCGTTGTACGAGCGGTGCCACCGGAGGAATCATGCAATTTCAACGTGTGATTTCGCTGTAAATTTGCTGTTTTAACAGCCAAGCGTTGGATCGGGACTCAGCCGAGGAGTGTAGGACGATGCCGCTCAGCCGCAAGCAGATCGCCTGGCGCGCCGCGCAGGACCTCGGCGACGGGGTCTATGTCAATCTCGGCATCGGCCTGCCGACGCTGGTCGCCGACGTGCTGCCCGATGATCGCGAGATCGTGCTGCAGAGCGAGAACGGCGTGCTCGGGGTCGGCCCGGCGCCGAGCGACAACGAGATCGACCTCGATCTCGTCAACGCCGGCAAGCAGCCGGTGACGCTGCTCAAAGGCGGCAGCTACGTCCACCACACCGACTCGTTCCTGATGATCCGCGGCCACCATCTCGACCTCGCGCTCTTGGGCGCGTTCGAGGTCGCGGAAAACGGCGATCTCGCCAACTGGACGACCGACGACCCGAAATTTCCGCCGGGCGTCGGTGGCGCGATGGACCTCGCGGCGGGCGCCAAGGAAGTGCGTGTGCTGGTCGAGCACACCACCCGCGACGGCACGCCGCGCCTGCGCAAGAAATGCGGCTACCCGCTGACCGCGATGCGGGTGGTGAAACGCATCTACACCGACCTGGCGGTGATCGACGTGACCGATGAGGGTTTTGTCGTGCGCGAGATGGTCGAGGACATCGATTTCGACGGGCTGCAGGCCAAGACCGAGGCCAGATTGCAGAAAGCCCCCGATCTGAAGCCACTCAAGGCGCCGGCGCTCTGAAGCGGCGGGGAGCGCCGAGAGCGACGTGCCCGGAGCAACCGAAGCGGCTTCAGCCGCGATCGCTTCCATCGTCCATATCATCCAGGTTTCGCTGGCGCCGGTATTTCTGCTCTCGGGCGTTGCGACGCTGCTGAACGTGTTCTCGACGCGCTATGCCCGCGTTGCCGATCAGGTCGATGCGCTCGCCAAGTTGATGGACGCCGCTGACGAGGCGGAGGCCATGGCCCTCGCGCTGCGGCTGACGCATTTGCGGCGGCGCGCGTTGGCCCTCGACGTGGCGGTCGCGCTTGCTGCCGTGTCGGGCGCGCTGACCTGCGCGACGGTGCTGGCTCTGTTCCTCGGGGAAGCCGGCGGGCTGGCGCTCGCGACGGTGCTGTACGTCACGTTCGGGCTGGCGATCGCCTGCACGCTCGCGGCGATCGTCGCCTTCGCCACCGAGATGCTGATGGCGAGCCAGCGCGTACGCGCCGAGGTCGCCGCCGGCCAGAAGATGGCGGCACCCGAATAGGGGTTATTCGGCCGCCTTCATCTTGTCGTAGCGGCCCAGCGGCACGACCTCGGCGATGACGCCGTCAGGCGAGCGGTACTTGATCGGCACCTCGCCGGGCTTCGAGAGGATCTTGCCGCCATTGGCGGCGACCTTGGCGGCAAACGCCTCGTGGTCATCGACCTCGATGCCGAAATGATGGATCGCCGGCCCCGGGCCGACGAGCTTCGCCTCCTCGTCGTCCTCGCTGTCGTAGATCATCAGCGCGAGGTCGATGGTGCCGTCGGTCATGTGGCGCGAGATGTGGCCGCGCGAACGGCCGGTGCGTACCTGCTTGAAGCCGTAGACGTTCTCGTAAAACTTCGTCGCCGCTTCGAGATCGGTGACCTTCAAGGCGATGTGATTGATGCGGGCCATGCCGTTTCTCCGTCTGCTCGCTGATTACAGTGCAGCGAAGCGGTTGACGCCGTCGCTGCCGGTTTCCTGGGAGAGGGCGCCTTGGCCCTCGAGATAATGCAAATGCGCCAGCGCCTCGCCAAGCGCGAACCCCATCTGATGGCGATCGAGCAGGCGGCGGAACAGCACCGGCAGCAAATCCGCCGCGCTCGTCGGCCGGACGCAAGCCGCCATCACCTCGTCGCAGCGGGCGCCGTGATGCGCGGCCAACTCGTCGATGCGTTCGTGCACGCCGTAGAACGGCAGGTTGTGCGACGGCAGCACGAGGATGGTGGGCGGCAGCGCGGCGCGCAGCTTCTTCAGCGATGCGAGGTAGCGGGCCAGCGGGTTGCCCTCGGGCTCGTAGGTCTGCACGCTGATATTGGGCGAAATGCGCGGCAGGATTTGGTCTCCGGCGATCAGCACGCCGGTTTCCGCGCAGAACAGGCAGGCGTGCTCCGGCGCATGGCCTTCGCCGACAATGACGCGCCATTCGCGCCCGCCGATCTCGATGGTCGTGCCGTCGCCGATGCGGCGATAGGATGGCGCCACGGCGGGGACGCCGCGCCGGTAATTACCCTGGCGCTCGCCGAAAATCGTGCAAAGTTCCTCATCGAGCCCGGCGCGCCGGGCGAAATCGCGTCGCGAGGCGGCGGACGCCTCGCCGACATCCTGCGCCATCATCCGCGCGTGCAGATACTCCTTCTCGGTCGTCCACAGCGGCGCGTTCCAGCGCTCGGCCAGCCACGACGCAAGCCCCATATGGTCGGGATGGAAATGCGTGACGATGATTCGCCGCACCGGCTTTCCGTAGAGCCGCTCGGCGAAGATTCTCTGCCAGGCGTCGCGCGTCTCGTCGAGCGCGTAGCCGCTATCGACGATCGTCCAGCCGGGCCCGTCTTCCAGTAGCCACAAATTGATGTGATTGAGCGCGAAAGGCAGCCGCATGCGCAGCCAGAAAACGCCCGGCGCGATCGCGATCGTTTCGCCCGGTGCGGGAGGCGTCGCGACCGGGAACTCCAAGCTGCCATCCATTTTTCTTCCCCGCCCTCCTGGCTGGGCTGCAACCTAGGGCGTTGCAAGATAAGACGACAAGCGATAAGCCCGCCGGGCAGGATTGCACGGCAGAAAATTGTTGCGGAGGGACGAGAGGCAGAATGCGTGATTTCAGTGTACCGGGCCGCTCCGCGGCCGTCGCGGCCAACGGCATGGTCGCCACCTCGGCGCCACGCGCGACGCTGACCGGCCTCGATGTGCTGCGCAACGGCGGCAACGCCATGGACGCAGCGATCGCCGCGGTCGCGATGCAGGGCGTCGTCGAGCCGCAAAGTACGGGCGTCGGCGGCGATTGTTTTTGCCTGTATTCGAAGGGCGGCGCCTTACCGGTGGCGCTCAACGGCTCGGGCCGCGCGCCCAAGGCAGCCAGCGCGCAATGGTACGCCGAGCGGCAAATCCACCAGATTTCGACCCAGACGGCTCATGCGGTGACATTGCCCGGCGCGGTCGACGCGTGGTGCGAGCTCAACGAGCGATACGGGTCAAAACCGCTTGCCGAGCTGCTGGAGCCGGCGGCGCAAGCGGCGGAGGAAGGGTATCGCGTCACCCCGCGCGTCGCCTGGGACTGGGAGCGCAACGCTTGGAAGCTGCAAGACCCGTATACCGCCAAGGTCATGCTGCCGGGCGGCAAACCGCCCGCCGTCGGCGACCGGATGCGCAATCCGGCATTGGCCGCGACGCTGCGGAAGATCGGCCGCGAAGGGCGCGCCGGTTTCTACGAAGGGTCGGTCATGGGCGACATCCTGGCGCGGCTCAAGGAGCTGGGCGGGTTGCACGAGGAGGAAGATTTCGCCGCGCAGCGCTGCGAATGGGTCGAGCCGATCCATGCGTCCTATCGCGGCTACGACGTCTACGAATGTCCGCCGAACGGGCAGGGGCTGGCGGCGCTGATGATCCTGCGCCAGCTCGAAGGGTTCGATATGGGCGGTGGCTCGTTGAGCGAAGCGGATCGCATCCATCTCTTCGCCGAGGCGACCAAGGCAGCCTATTACGTGCGCGACGAACATATCGCCGATCCGGCGCAGGCCGCGGTCGACGTCGCTTATTTCCTTTCCGACGACTGGGTGAAAGAAGCGCGGGCGAAAATCCGAATGGATCGCGCGATGCCGGGCCCGGATTGGAACGGCGGCACCGAGCACACTGATACGGTCTATCTCTGCGCGGTTGACCGTGACGGTAACGCGGTGTCGTTCATCAACTCGCTGTTCTCATCGTTCGGCACCGGGATCATGGCGCCGGAAAGCGGCGTGCTGCTGCACAATCGCGGCACCAGCTTCCGCACCGACCCCAAGCATCCCAACGCCATTGCGCCGCACAAGCGTCCGTTTCACACGATTATCCCGGCAATGCTCGCCAAGAACGGGCGCGCGGTGATGCCGTACGGTGTGATGGGTGGCCAGTACCAGGCGGTCGGCCACGCGCATATCGCGCACCAGATGCTGGACTGCGGCCTCGATCCGCAGCAGGCGGCCGAGGCGCCGCGCAGTTTCGCGTTCCGCGGACGGCTGCGGGTTGAGTCGACGGTCGCCGAGGCCGTCAAAACCGACCTCGCGGGGCGCGGTCACGAGATCGACGTGATGAAGGTGCCGGTCGGTGGCTGCCAGGCGATCTGGATGGATCATGATCGCGGCGTGCTGATCGGCGGCTCCGAGCCGCGCAAGGACGGGCTTGCGCTCGGGTATTGAGCGCGCGGACGGGCAGCAACGTTCACGGCGTCGCCGAGATCGGCTTCGCCGTCGCCGAGGGCAAGACCCGGCTCGCGCATCTTTACGAGCGGCATCCGCTGCGCGTCCTGTTTCCAACGCCTGCGGCTGACGACGTGCCTGTCGCGGTGCTGGTGACGACATCGGGCGGGTTGGTCGCGGGAGATCGCATTGGGGTCGCGGCGACCGTGGCTCGCGCCGCGGCGGTGCATGTCACCGGGTCCGCCGCCGAAAAAATCTATCGCTCGACCGGCGCGACGACACGGATCGAGCAGGCACTCGTCATTGAGGACGGCGGCTGGCTCGAATTCCTGCCGCCGGAGACGATTGTTTTCGACCGCGCGAGGCTGCGGCGAACGAGCCGGATTGATCTACGAGGCGACGGCGGCTTCCTTGGTGGCGGCATCATCGTGTTTGGTCGGCTCGCGATGGGCGAGCGATTCCAGGCCGGTCTGCTGCACGACGATTGGGAGGTCCGGCGCGACGGCGCGCTCATCTGGGGCGACGCGCTGCACGTCGGAAATGACGTCGCCGCGATCATGGATAACCCGGCGTGTTTTGCCGGCGCTGAGGCCTGCGCCACGCTTGTCTTCGCGCCGCGCAACGGCGAGCCGCGCCCGTTCGTCGATGCGGCCCGAGCGGTGCAAGAGCGTTGCACCGGTACGGGCTTGCGCGCCGCGGTCACCGCGGTCAACGGGCTCCTTGTTGCGCGCTGGCTCGGCGATGCGATGGCATTGCGCCGCGCCTATGCCGAACTCGCTTGCCATTTGCGGGCGGCGGCGATGGGATTGCCGCCGATTCTGCCGCGGCTTTGGCACATTTGATGCCTAAGCTTTAGGCGAGAGATGGGGGCCTGGGGGAGGGAGGATGAATCTGACACCTCGCGAAAAGGACAAATTGATCGTCGCCGTCGCCGCGATGGTCGCCGAGCGCCGCCTGAAGCGGGGCGTCAAGCTCAATTATCCCGAGGCGGTGGCGCTCATCACCGACTACGTGCTCGAAGGCGCCCGCGACGGCAAGACCGTCGCCGAGCTGATGCGCGACGGCGGGACGGTGCTCTCGCGTACTCAGGTCATGGAGGGGGTTCCCGAGATGATCCACGAAATCCAGGTCGAGGCGACCTTCCCCGACGGGACCAAACTCGTCACCGTGCACGAGCCGATAAGATGATTCCCGGTGAGATCCTCGTCGCCGACGGCGATATCGAGCTCAACACTGGCCGACCGACCGTGACCTTGACCGTCGCCAATACCGGCGACCGGCCGATCCAGGTCGGCTCGCATTATCATTTTTACGAGACCAATACCGCGCTCCAATTCGACCGCGAGAAGGCCCGGGGCTTCCGGCTCGACATCCCTGCGGGCACGGCGACCCGCTTCGAGCCGGGTCAGAGCCGAGAGGTGCGGCTCGTCGCCTATGCCGGTGCGCGCCGGGTCGTCGGCTTCAACGGCAAGGTCAACGGGAGCCTCTGATGGCCAACACGATCGGCCGCGGCGCCTATGCCGCGATGTTCGGGCCGACGACCGGCGACCGCATCCGGCTTGCCGATACCGAACTCGTCATCGAAATCGAGAGCGACCGCACGATCTATGGCGAGGAGGTCAAGTTCGGCGGCGGCAAGGTGATCCGCGACGGCATGGGCCAGAGCCAGGTCGCCCGCGCCGGCGGCGCGGTCGACACGGTGATCACCAACGCGGTCATTCTCGACCATTGGGGCATCGTCAAGGCCGATATCGGGATCAAGGACGGGCGCATCGCGGGGATCGGCAAGGCCGGTAACCCCGATGTGCAGCCGGGAATCGACATCGTCATCGGGCCCGGCACCGAGATCATCGCCGGCGAGGGGAAGATCGTCACCGCCGGCGGCATCGACTCGCACATTCACATGATCTGCCCGCAGCAGGCCGAGGATGCGCTCTATAGCGGCGTCACGACGATGCTCGGCGGCGGCACCGGACCGGCCGCCGGTACCGCGGCGACGACCTGCACACCGGGGCCGTGGCATCTCGCCCGCGCGATCCAGGCGGCCGAGGGCATACCCGTCAACCTCGGCTTTTTCGGCAAGGGCAACGCCTCCGACCCGGCGGCGCTGGTCGAGATGGTCGAGGCCGGCGCCTGCGGCCTCAAGCTGCACGAGGATTGGGGCACCACCCCGGCGGCGATCGATTGCTGTCTGTCGGTCGCCGAGCAGCTCGACATCGCCGTGGCGATCCACACCGACACGCTCAACGAGTCGGGCTTTGTCGAGGATACGATCGCCGCCTTCAAGGGCCGCAACATCCATGCCTTTCATACCGAGGGTGCCGGCGGCGGACACGCGCCCGACATCATCAAGGTCTGCGGGTTGGCTAACGTGCTGCCGTCCTCGACCAACCCGACGCGGCCCTACACGGTCAACACCATCGACGAGCATCTCGACATGCTGATGGTGTGCCACCATCTCGACCCGCGCATCCCCGAGGATGTCGCCTTCGCCGAGAGCCGCATCCGCCGCGAGACCATCGCCGCCGAGGATATCCTCCATGATTTGGGCGCGTTCTCGATGATGTCGTCGGACAGTCAGGCGATGGGGCGCTGCGGCGAGGTGCTGATCCGCACCTGGCAGACCGCCGACAAGATGAAGCGACAGCGCGGCAAGCTCTCGGAAGACAGCGACCGCAACGACAATTTCCGGGTCAAGCGCTATGTCGCGAAATACACGATCAATCCGGCGCTGACCCACGGCCTCGCCGAGCATGTCGGCTCGGTCGAGGTCGGAAAGCTGGCCGATCTGGTGATCTGGTCGCCGGCATTTTTCGGGGTGAAGCCCGATGTCGTGCTGCGCGGCGGGATGATCGTCGCGGCGCTGATGGGCGATCCGAACGCGTCGATCCCGACGCCGCAACCGGTGCATTACCGGCCGATGTACGGCGCCTATGGCAAGGCGCTGACGGCGACGGCGGTGACGTTCCTGCCGACCGCGGCGATCGACAAGGGGCTGCCCGACGCGCTCGGGCTCGTCCGCCAGGTGCTGCCGGCGCGCGGCATCCGCAAGATCGACAAGGCGCAGATGGTGCACAACAACGCAACGCCCAACGTCACGGTCGATCCGGAGACCTACGAGGTGCGCGCCGACGGCGTCCACCTGACCTGCGAGCCGGCCAGCGTGCTGCCGATGGCGCAGCGGTATTTTTTGTATTGATGTGAGTGGCATGCGGCGGGCGATCGCGGTTCATAAGGCGGGGCACTGGCCGGAAGAGGCGGCGATCGACCGCGTCACGCTGGCCTTTATCGACCGGCATCGCCGGCGGCTACGGCTCGTCGCCGACAGCGGTAACCCGTTCCTGCTCGATCTGCCGCGCGTGCAACACATGGCCGACGGCGACGGGCTGGAGTTCGACGACGGCGCCTATATGCGCGTCTGCGCCGCGTCGGAGCGCGTGCTCGAGATCGAAGCCGACGGACCGGCTGCGCTGCTGCGCCTGGCGTGGCATCTCGGCAACCGGCATCTGCCGGTGCAGGCGCTGGAGGGGCGACTGCGCATCCGCGACGACCATGTCATCGCCGACATGGTCGAGGGGCTCGGCGGCAAGGTGACGCGTTTGAGCGCGCCGTTCGATCCGGAGACCGGCGCCTATGCCGGCACGGATCATGCTCACGGCCACGATCATGAGCACTGACGCGACGGCACTTTACCGGCTGTTGGCCTGGGCCTCGCCAGCCTTCCCGATCGGGGCGTTCAGCTACTCGCACGGATTGGAGGCGGCTGCCGCCGACGGCGCGGTTCGCGACCGCGCGACGCTCCAAACCTGGATTGCGGCGACGATCGCGCAGGGCAGCGGCCGGGTCGATGCCGACATCCTGCGCGACGCCTGGCGCACCGCTGCTGCCGGAGACGATGCGGCGTTCGTCGAGATCAACCGCCGCGGCGTCGCCTATCGCGCGACCGCCGAGCTGGCGCTCGAGTCGAGCCAGCAGGGTGGTGCGTTCGCGGCGGCCTATAGTGCGGCCTGGAACCCTGGCTCTGCCATCGCGAATGACGATGGGTACTGCCATGCCGCAGTCTTCGGCGCGGCCGCCGCGCGCGCCGGTGCCAGCCTGGAGGCGACGCTGACGGCGTATCTCCAGGCGCTTGCCGCCAATCTCATGTCGGCGGGACTGCGGCTCGGGATTGTCGGGCAGAGCGACGGTCAGCGCATTCTCGCCGCGCTGGAGCCGGTGGTCGCGGCGGCCGTCGCCGCCTCGATCACGCGCGACCGACACGATTTCGGTTCGGCGACCTTCGCGCTCGATCTCGCCTCGATGGCGCACGAAACCCTTTACACAAGGCTCTTCCGCTCATGAGTTTTGCGGATCGCGGGCCGCTGCGGGTCGGCATCGGCGGGCCGGTCGGCTCAGGCAAGACCGCGCTGATGGATCATTTGTGCAAGCGCATGCGCCAGCGCTTCGAGATTGTCGCGATCACCAACGACATCTATACCCGCGAGGATGCCGAGTTCCTAACGCGCAGCGGTGCGCTGCCGCCCGAGCGGATTCGCGGGGTCGAAACCGGCGGCTGCCCGCACACGGCGATCCGCGAGGACGCCTCGATCAATCTCGCCGCCGTTGACGAGTTGAACCGGCTGTTTCCACGTCTCGACGTGATCCTTATCGAGTCGGGCGGCGACAACCTCGCCGCGACATTTTCACCGGAGCTGGCCGATCTGACGATTTATGTGATCGACGTCGCGGCTGGCGATAAAATACCCCGCAAAGGGGGCCCGGGGATCACGCGGTCGGATTTGCTGGTCATCAACAAGATCGACCTGGCGCCGCTGGTTGGGGCGAGCCTTGAGGTGATGGATCGCGACGCGCGGCGCATGCGCGGCGCGCGGCCGTTCGTCTTCACCAATCTCAAGGCCGGCGACGGGGTGGCCCGGATTATCGATTTCGTCGTCGAGCAGGGCGGTCTCTGACGGTACGCAGAGCAAAACGCCCCCGGTTGTCCGGGGGCGTTTCGGCTCAGAGCGACCG
>JASHUW010000629.1 GCA_030039815.1 Alphaproteobacteria bacterium | reverse complement strand
GGTGCGCCCGACCGCCAGCGCGCCCAGCATTAGCGCGCGATGGGAGATCGACTTGTCGCCGGGAACACGGATCGTTCCGTTGAGCGGTGCGGTGGGTCGCGCGCCGGCGAGCGGCGCGCCGGCAGCCGCACCGATAGCCCCTGGAGAATGCGAGATCAGATCGTCGGGCATGAGCCGAACTTTACTCTTGCGTGGTCCTTGCCGGCGGCCCATATGCCGCAGCCTAGCGCCGATGCCGGCAGCGCGTTTGGTTTTGACAGGATGCGCCGGCTGTGGCAATGGCGCGCCGGCTTCATATTCGTACGACCTATAAGGAGCAACACTTGGCCAAACCCGAATGGGGCACCAAGCGGATCTGCCCAAGCTGCGGCACCCGCTACTACGATCTGCTCCGCGAGCAGGTGATCTGTCCGAAATGCAGCACCCCCTACGACCCCGAGGCGTTTTTGCGCGCGCGCCGCGCCCGCCCGGCGACGCCGGTCGAGAGGGAGCTGGCGCCGGTCGGCGATGATGTCGACGCCGAAGCCGATGTCGACGCCGAGGATATCGAGACCGCCGAGGACGAAGAGGAAGAGGCGGTGCCGCTCGCCGAAGGCGACGAGGAGGAAGACGAGGAGATGATCGAGGATGCCTCGGAACTCGGCGAGGACGAGGACGACATGGCCGAGGTCATCGACAATGTCGAGGAAGAGGAGCCGTAAGGTTTTTTGGGTTTGACGGCGCCGGGCCGCGTTCCTAAGTTCGCGCCCGAGACCAGCGGCTGTCCGACAGACCTTTGGGGGCCATAGCTCAGCTGGGAGAGCGCTACAATGGCATTGTAGAGGTCACCGGTTCGATCCCGGTTGGCTCCACCAATTTCGCAAGGGGTTGCGAGGAAGGGCTTGGAAGCACTGACACGCAAGTAGCATCGATGGCCCGGACCGCCTCGGCAAGGTGATCCGGGCCAAATTTTGCGCAGCGTTGCGAGGTCTTGTACCGAGGTGTCAGGAGCAAGAAATCCGCGTCGCTGCAGGTCGTCGGCCTCCTCTCCCAGGGCGTCAAGCTGCCGTGGCCGCGCGAGGCGAGATCTCGGCATCCCACGGGCCGGGAAACAAGCCGCGGCTCACCATATCGGCCGCGAAAACCCGTTCCTCGCGCGGCCATTGGGCGCGAGGGAGCTCGTAATAGACCTCGATGCCGTTGCCATCGGGGTCGCGAAAATAGATCCCCAGCGAAATCCCATGGTCGACGACGCGCGAGATCGGCACGCCGCGATCCTTCAGCCGCTGATAGAACTCCTTCAGATCGCCGAGCGTCTCGACCCGCCAGGCCATGTGGTTGAGGCCGACCTGCCCCGCAGCCTGGAGCGGCGCGTCCGGCCCGACTTGCATAAGCGCGATCTCGTGCGACTCGTCCTTATTCGCCGACATGAAGGCGGCGGCGCCCGGGCGATAGTCGTAAGTGTGGAGACCCAGCAGATCGGCATACCAACGATGCGACCGCTCGACATCACGCACCTGGACATTGACATGGGCGAGATATTTGGGGCGGAAGCTCATGTTTCTCTCCTTGCGCGGCAAAGCGCTCGCGAGCAGGCGCGCCGCCAACACCAGCGGCATTGATCTAGATCAAAGCCACACGGATGATGTGGGTTTTCGATCGGGCCGTTCCGGTTGATGCCGAGGAGAAGCCCGATGCCCGCCTACCCCTTCGCCGCCACGCCGCTTAACGGAGCAAGGCCAGCTTACGCCGCGCTCGAAGAACGCGTCCTGGCACGCGACCAGGTCGGGGCAAGCGAGGCATTTTATGAGCTCGCGCAGGCCGGGCGACCGCTCCGGGAGATGGTCGCCGAAGCGGTGCGTATCCATGCACCCTACACGCACGTGCCCTATCACCAGCGGATCGACGACGGCTATCCCAACTTCGTCAATAACGATCATTGCCTGCTGAGTGCCCGCGCCACGCTGCATCTGGCGAAGCTGATGCCCAAAGGGCTTGAGATGCTGCCCATGGCCCAGACCATCTGGTACATCCCGACCGGGCTCGATATTTGGAACCAGAAGGTCAACAAGGCTCCCGGTCACTACACGCGCGGATTTACCGGAAAGATCGAGAACCCGCCGGCGCCGGTCGTTTACTGGCCCGATCAGGAACCCTGGTACGAGAACGCCGCGCTACCGGAGCGGCTCGCCAATTGGCTGACGCAAGTCGAGCGCGGCGAGGTCATCCCCGCCTACCGGACCTTCCTCGGGCTCATCGAGGGCCATCCCGAACAGCGCAAGGAGGTGCTGGCCGAATTGATGTTCGCCGGGCTGATCGACGTGCAGGATCGGATGTTCTACAACCGCTCCTATACGACCGGCCATAAATCCTACCGTGCCCGCGCGACGATCGAGCTTGGCAATGCCCTCGGTTGGGAGAACGCGCATGACGTCATCTATGCCGGCGTGCTCGATATGGCGGTGGGTCCGCGCTGGTACTCCACGTACGAGATGGCCTGCAACGTCATCAAGAGCTGCATCGAAGGGGAGGCCCTACACGCCGTCCCTTATGGCGGCGTCTCCGAGGCCGAACAGGCCATGCTGCGCAACAACCTGCCGCTGACCCCGGACGACGAAGGAACCCTGCTCGATGCGCTGCTGCACAAGCCGGAGACCGAGTACATCAAGCACATCACCGGGCTCCTGCAGAGCGGAAGGGATCCGCGCCGGATCATCGACACGATCCAGATCGCCGCGGCCGAGATCGAGCTGGCCACGCAGGGCGCCAGCAATTTCTCGATGCCGATGCATTGCTACGAGTACTGCAACACGGTCGGCTGGTTCTTCGACAATTTCGATCATCCGCGCCGGCTGCGGTTCCTTTACGTCGCCGGCGCTTTTGTCAACTGCACGGCTTGGCATCAAAAGAACACCGGCGAGCTGCACCGGCAGGTGCTTCACGCGCCGAGCGGTACCGACAGCTTGACCCAGCAACAGCTGGCCGACCGCGTGGAGGCGGCGGTCTGCTCCCTCAACGCGCCCGAAGCGGTCGGCTGGACAGAAGCCTATCTCGAATGCTTTGCCGACACGGCGCCGCTGGTGCAGGCCTTGGCGCTGGCCGCGACGCGGCTCGGCAACGACCCGCACAACCAAGAAATCGCCCAGTGCATGCTGGAGGACTTCGCCAAGAACCGCAGCGCGCGTCGCGGCCGGCTGCTGCTCGCCTGTGCGCAGCAAACCGCTGCACATCGCAAATATGGCGATCCGCTCGAATGCAGCCGGCGGTTTGGCGAGGCCATGGGCATCGCCCGTCTGCAATAGCATCCGCTCCGCACCACGAGACAAAGGAGGCACCCGATGGAATTCGGGATGTTTCACGAATTTCCCTGCACCACCGGGATTACCCACGCGCAGGCTTTTGACCAATCGTTCGAACAGGTCGACGCCGCGGAGCGCTGGGGTCTCGACGTCATGTGGCTG
>JASHUW010000061.1 GCA_030039815.1 Alphaproteobacteria bacterium | reverse complement strand
ATGACCAGCGCCGCATGCCGCAGCACCTTGAGGTCGAGCCGGCCCTCGATCCAGCCGAGCACCGGCAGATGCAAGGCGATCGCCACCGTCAGCCAGGCATTGCCGAGCGCGAAACAGGCGGCCAGAATCGTCCCGCCGAGCACGCCGACCGCATAGGCGGCAACCGCGATCTCGCGCTCGAGACCACCGTCGCGGCGCTTGGCGACGCTCGCCGTCGCGGCAAGGTTCAGCCCGCCGAGCGCCAATGCGATCGCCGTCCAGGCGATGTCGATGCCGTATTCATGGAGGCGCCAATAGGCGATCACCAGGATCAAAGTCGAAGAGATCACCGACAGCGCCGCCCAGCGCCCCGGCCGCGGCGCTTTCGCCTGAGCCAGGAAGCCGCCGCCGGCGAGCAGCAACGCCGCCGCCGCGCAGGCGGTCGAGAAATCCCACAACTCGACCGGGAGGCGCAGCTGCGCGTAAAAGATTTGCTCATTGGTCAACAACGGCAGGTTCCAGCCCGCCAGCACCGCGAGCAGCAGCACCGCCGCGGTGGCGATCACGTCATCGAGGGCGGCGTCGCGATAGGCGAAGCCGAGCAGGAACGCCGACGCGGCGTAGGCGGCGAAGAGGCTCGGATTGTCGAAATGTGCAACCTCGACCAGCACGAAACCGGCGAGCGCGAAGAACCCGAAGGCGCTGCGCAGCAGCGGCGCGACCGGCTGCCCCTCGGCGAGGCCGGCGAGAAAGCGCACACGCGGGACTCCACGCCGCAACGCCGCGAACAAGCCGAGCTGAACCAGGATATAGACGCCGACCACCGCGCTTTCCGGATGTTGCGGTTCGAACCCGAACCACATGAAGATCCATAGCACCGCGCCGGCAAGCGTCGGCCAGGCGAGCACCCACCACGCGCGATGCCGCAGCACCGCCAACATGCCGGCGGTGACAAAGGCCAGATAGAGAAAGAGCGGCAGCGCGCGCGGCGTGGCGCTCGCCACCAGCGCCGGCACCAGATAGGCCCCAACCAGCCCCAATGCCGCGACAAAAATGCCTTGCCGCAAAGCGAGTGCCACGGTCGCCACGGCGGTAGCGGCCAGCAGCACGAAGGCCGACGGCGCGGCGATCAGCCCATAAAGCTGATAGGCGGCGTAAATCGACGCGAAAACCGTCGCCGCGCCGCCCGCCGCCAGGGCTTGAGGAATATAGGACAGCGCAGTGCCATGTTCGGGCTCGGCCAGCTCACGCCGCGCCAACCATTCCGACGCGCCGCACAGCCCGAGACCGAGCAGCACCGCCAGCAGCACCCGCACCGGCGGGGTCAGCAGCCCGTGATCGATCGACAGCTTGACAAGAAAGGCGCCGCCCAGCGCCAGCGCCACCCCGCCGAGCCAGACCAGCCAGTTCTCGGCGAAACGCTGCTCGAAGGCGCGCGCGACATGGGCGGGCGATGCAACTGTCGGCAGCGGCACAACGGGGGTGGCAGGCTCCGGTTCGCGCGGCTCCTCGGGCGCGGCGATGGACGGCGCCGCGGGGGTCGCTTCGGGAACGGGCGGTTCCGGCGCCGGCTGCGGCGCCTCTGGCACCGCCTGTCCTTCCAACCGCTCGTTGAGCCGCAAGACGCGGTGATCGAGCATGCCGACCTTGTCGGTCAGCGCCGCGAGCTGCGCCCGCAGCCGGCGATTGCCGGCGAGCGCCGACCACGCCATCACGAACGGCGCGAGGCTGATGATAAAGACCCAGGGCAGCGCGTCGTCCCAGTCCATGTCCGAAATCCTTTTCCGGCCGGCTGCGCTGCGGCGGAACGCCGCTTGCCCGGCCACGGCGCCAATCATATAATGAGTGAATATTCATTCACAAGAGGATTTCGTGCGGACGACAGGGGTGAAGGACAAGGTCGATCGTGCCGCCATCGAGCTGTTCGCGGCCCGCGGGGTCGACGGTGTGTCGATCGCCGACATCGCCCTCGACGCCGGCATCTCGCAGGGCGCGCTCTACCGGTATTACCGCAGCAAGGACGAGATGGCGGCGCGGCTCTTCACCGACGCCTACCGCCGCACCGGCGCCGAACTGGCGGCGATCGGGGCCGCCCAACACGGTTTCGCGGCGCGCATCGGCGCGATGGTCGCGCATTTCTGCGCGCTGTATGATGCCGACCCAGCACTCTTCCGCTTTATGCTCATCGCGCAGCACGATCTCCTACCCGGGATCGACGACGCAGGCGCCGCGCCAGTGGCGGCGATCGAGACAGCGATCGCCGATGCCGTCAGCAACCGCGAGGTCGGCGCGGTCGATATCGCGCTCGCCGCCGCCGCGGTGATGGGCATCGTCCTGCAGAGCGCGCTGTTTCAGCTCTACGGCCGGATCGCCGGGCCGCTCTCGCCACGCGCTCCCGCCCTCTCTCGCGCCGCGATAGCCGCGGTCGCGGCGCTGGAAGGTGGCGAGCCTCCCGCCTGAGCACCTAAGCCATTGAATTAATGCAAACCTCGCGCGGTTGCTTCGCGCGCGCGAACATGCTAGGAGCCGCGCGGATTTCGCGGGGCCGTGGTGGCCCCGAGGTCGTCTTTGACGAATCCGACAAGGGCAATGTCGCGACCCATCGCTCCCCGGCGCGCAGATCGAGGAACGTCTCCCTATGGCTGCTGAATCGACAGGCATTTCCGGCCTGGCAGAACGTTATGCGGCGGCGCTGTTCGAGCTGGCCGACGAACGCCACGCACTTGATGCGGTCGCCGGCGACTTGCGCGAGCTGCGTGCGATGCTCGCCGCGAGCGGCGACCTGCTGCGGCTGGTGCGCAGCCCGGTGCTGACCCGCGCCGAGCAGGGCAAGGCGATGGCGGCGATCGCCGCCGACGCCAAGCTGTCGAACCTCACCGCGGACTTCATCGCCGTCGTCGCGCGCAATCGGCGGCTCTTCGCGGTGCCGGCGATGATCGAGGCGTACCTCGCGACGCTCGCCGAGCGACGCGGCGAGGTCACCGCCGAGGTCACCGCGGCACAGCCGCTTTCGGACGCACAGCAGAACGCGCTCGGCGACCAACTGCGCCGCGCCGTCGGCAGCCGCGTCGCGATCGACGTGCGCGTCGACCCGAGCCTCCTCGGCGGCATGATCGTCAAGATCGGCTCGCGCATGGTCGACGGTTCGTTGAAGGGCCGGCTGCAGCGGCTGCAGCTGAGTATGAAAGGCATTGGCTAGAGAGCCAAAGGTAGAGGGACGCACATGGAAATCCGCGCGGCGGAAATCTCCGCCATCCTGAAGCAGCAGATCGCGAACTTCGGCAGCGAGGCCGATGTCGCCGAGGTCGGCCAGGTGCTGTCGGTCGGCGACGGCATCGCCCGCGTCTACGGCCTGGACAAGGTGCAGGCCGGCGAGATGCTCGAATTCCCGAACGGCATGCGCGGCATGGCGCTCAACCTCGAAACCGACAATGTCGGCGTCGTGATCTTCGGTGATGACAGCGGCATCCGCGAGGGCGACACGGTCAAGCGCACCGGCGCGATCGTCGACGTGCCGGTGGGTCGCGGTTTGTTGGGCCGAGTGGTTGACGGCCTGGGCAATCCGATCGACGGCAAGGGGCCGCTCACCGACGTCACGCGCAGCCGCGTCGAGGTCAAGGCACCGGGGATCATTCCACGCAAATCGGTGCATGAGCCGGTGCAGACCGGATTGAAGGCGATCGACGCGCTGGTGCCGATCGGCCGCGGCCAGCGCGAGCTGATCATCGGCGACCGGCAGACCGGCAAGACCGCGGTCGCGATCGATACGATCCTCAATCAGAAAGAGGTCAACGCCGGCAGCGACGAATCGAAGAAGCTCTATTGCGTCTACGTCGCGGTAGGGCAGAAGCGCTCGACGGTCGCGCAGATCGTCAAGACGCTGCAGGATTATGGCGCGCTCGACTATTCCATTGTCGTCGCGGCGACCGCGTCAGAGCCGGCGCCGCTGCAATTCCTGGCCCCTTACACCGGCTGCACGATGGGCGAATTCTTCCGCGACAACGGCATGCACGCGCTCATCATCTACGACGATCTGTCGAAGCAGGCGGTCGCCTATCGCCAGATGTCGCTGCTGCTGCGCCGGCCGCCGGGGCGCGAAGCCTATCCGGGCGACGTGTTCTACCTGCACTCGCGGTTGCTCGAACGCGCCGCCAAGATGAACGACGATCACGGCGCCGGCTCGCTGACCGCGCTGCCCGTCATCGAGACGCAGGCGGGCGACGTCTCGGCCTATATCCCGACCAATGTCATCTCGATCACCGATGGGCAGATCTTCCTCGAAACCGACCTGTTCTATCGCGGCATACGCCCGGCCATTAACGTCGGCCTGTCGGTGAGCCGGGTCGGTTCGGCGGCGCAAATCCGCGCCATGAAACAGGTCGCCGGCCGCATCAAGCTGGAGCTGGCGCAATACCGCGAGATGGCGGCGTTCTCACAATTCGCCTCCGACCTCGACGCGGCGACCCAGCGCCTCCTGGCGCGCGGCTCGCGCCTCACCGAGCTATTGAAGCAGCCGCAATTCTCGCCGGTTCCGGTCGAGGAACAGGTG
>JASHUW010000628.1 GCA_030039815.1 Alphaproteobacteria bacterium | reverse complement strand
GTGGCAAGGCGCAGCCTGCGGCGCACCTCGTGCACCACACGCACGACACGGGCCGGCGCGTCGCGCAGCGCGACGACAAATGGCTGACGCACCGTCGCCGGTTCGGGCGCAGGATCGGCGGCCACTGCGGTCGCGTCGGCTGCGGCAGCGGCGGTCACGGTGTCGACGGTCTTCGGCGGCGGCGCGGCGGCAACGGCCGGCATCCCCGTTGCCGGGATGCCGAGGGCGCCGAGGATCACCGGCGCGTCGATAAAACGCTGCTGCGGAATGTCGTCGACGATCGCCGACGCGACCGGCAGCCCAGCGGCAAAACCGGTGCGTGCCATCGCGGTGGTGAAGCGGCGGTTGACGTAATCGCCGTCGGCGTCGCCGATCTTCTCGTGCGGCGCCAGCGGGAACCAAGCCACCGCCGGGGTGGCGCCGATATCGCCGGGGCGGCTCAACCCGATCCCTGCGGTGCCGAGAAACGCGACGACGGCAGGGCTGTAATCGGCCGCGATGACGTGCTCGCCCGGCACCCAGCCCCATCTCCCGGTTCCCGGGCTCGACCCCTGGATTCGGGCCCAGCGCCCGTAATGCGCCGGAGCGAATCCCCACGGCGCGTTGTCGATCCAGGTCCAACCCCAGGGCGGCAGATAGCGCCACACACCGTCGCGATAAGGCGTCCAATCCGCCGCCAGATCGCTCGGAAACCACACATTGCCAAGCTCGGGATCAAGCTCCCACCGCCCGCTGGCGGCGAGTGTCGCGGCGCCGGCAATGGCGGGCGTCGCCGGCGCCGACAAATCGGCGTTGTCGTCCTGCGAGCGCCACCAATCGCTGAACCAGTCGCGTTCCGGCTTGGCGACATGGCTCGCGTCGAGACCGCCGCCGAATTGCACCCCGCCGGCGAATACCTCCACCGCGGCGGGAACGTGCGCGTCGCCGGCGCTAATGTCGTAATCACCCGGCGCGTCGAGCCAGATACCGCCCTGCGGCAAATCGATCTCGACCGTCTTCGCCGCATCGAACGGGCCGAGATGGACGCCGATGCGCCCGCTCGACAGCGTTATTTGCAACGCGTTTTGGTCGAAGCGCAGCACCTGCAGTTCGCTCGCCGGCGCCAGCGCCACGCGCGCGCCGAGGCCGCGCAGCTCGGCCTCCGAATCCGCCTCGGTGCGCAACCCGGTGCCGTCGGCGACCGGCTCGTTCACCAGCCCTGCCGACCACTCCCCACCGGTCGAATGGTATTGCGCCGAGCCGACAATGGCGCTGACCCGGCCGACCAGGACCGGGCTATCGGCAGCCCAGCCGACTCCCGCGGTCGAACAGAGACAAACAATCGAACCTAGAAGTAGTTCCCGCCCGCGCATCCCTCGAAAGATAACATATTCCGGCGCGTTCGGAAGTCTCCTCGCACCAATAGCCCCAATTATCAATCGTCGGACGCGGCGTGATGCAGCTTGAACAACTCGTTGTCACCAAGTTCTTCGCTGTGTCGGGCCTCAAGCTCACGGTAATAGCGACGCAATGCAAAAGCTTCGCTCAAATATCCTTGCACCCGGCGATCGCGAGAATTGTCGACGACAGCCAGGGTCTCTGCCGCCGACGCGATGAAATGGTCGAGCGTCTCGCGAATTGGCTGGCCGGGCGTCAGGAAATGCTCGGCGCCGCGGGCGATATCCTTGACGCGCAGCGCGGAATTGCCCTCGCGGCGAGCCGCGCTATGCGCCTCGGTCAGGTCGACATACCCCTCGTATCCGCCCTTGTCGTTGACCGCGAACACCCGAATCGCCGCATCGATCGGGAACTGCCGGCAAACCTCGCTCAGCGGCTGATCGACCGGCACGACGGCGAAATCGCGGCGCATCAGATTGGCGACCTGCAAATCGTGCAGCCAGCCGACATCGTGCGGGCTGTGCAGCGCCACGCCGCGCAGATGGAAGCGCCAGGTGGCGAACGAGTAGCCGAACCAGTGGCGGACGACGAGCACCGAGGCGATGACCGCCGCGGTGACACCGAGAGTCGCCGAGAAATCGGTGGTCGATTCGAGCACCAGAAAGATCATCGTCATCGGCGCGCCGACCACCCCAGCGGCGAGCGAACCCATTCCGCCGAGAATGTAGACCGTGTCGCTCGCCGCCGCCCACGGCGCGAGGCGCTGCACGATCACCGCGACCGCCGCGCCGTAGAGCGCGCCGAGATAGAGCGACGAGCTGAACATGCCGCCGCGGAACCCGGTGCCGATCGAGATCGCCGAGCCGGCGATCTTGGCGGCGATCAGCCCGAGCAGCAGAAGCAATTCATAACTCTGCGGGTTGTGCGCGATCGTGTATTCGATGCCGCCATGGCCGCTGCCGAGGATCTCGGGGAAGAACCAGGCGATGTTGCCAAGCACGACACCGCCCAGCGCCGGGCGCGCCCAGGTCGGCAGCGAGGCGCGCTTCGACCATTGCTCGACAAACGTGACCCCGACCATCGCGACGATCGCCAAGAGGCCGGCGACAAAACCGACGATGGCGAGGATCAAGTAGTGCGACGCCGCCAGGTTCATGTGGTTGTAGACGACGAAAATCGGCTCGTTGCCGATGATCTCCCGCTCGACCAGGGTGGCGAACACCGCCGCCAACACCACCGGCACCAGCGTCGACAGCGTGTAGCTGCCGATGATCAGCTCGAAGGCATAGAATGCGCCGGCCAGCGGCGCGTTGAACGCCGCGGCGATCGCCGCCGCCGCGCCGCAGCCGACGAAGGTGCGCAAATCGCCGCGTCGCAGATGCAGATAGCGGCCGATCCGCGACGCCGTGCCGGCGCCGAGTTGGGTATAGGCCGCCTCGAGGCCGACCGACGCTCCCACCCCCGCCGACAGCACGGTGAGCCCGGTGAGCCGCAGGCTGTCGGACAGCGACATGTGCCCGCCATGCAGCGCGTTGGCCTCGATCGCGTCGACGATGTCGCGCGGCTTCCAGCGCCAGAGCAGATAGGCGACGACGCCGTATAACAGGCCGCCAAAGGCGGGCACGAGCAGCAGCCGCAGCCGCTCGATGTGCACGTCGCCGCTCAGATGCCCGTCCCACGGCACGGCAAACAGTAGATGATGAAAGAACGCGACCCCGAACCGGGTCAGCGCAACGCCGAGCGCGATCACCGCGCCGATCACCGCCGCGGTGACGCAAAGACCGAATTCGCTGTTGCGGATATTGGTGCGCGCCCATAGGCGCGCGCGAACCTTGACGAGTGCCGAGACGCTGCGTCGAGCGTGAAGTTCTTGTTCTTCGGTGACGACCAACTCGCCCTACCCCACCGCGAACCGCACGAGGCAAATGCACATCACCGCTCCCGCAGAACGTTAGCCCCGCGAGACCGTTACCCAATCTACAAGATGGGACGATGGCTCCGCCACGCAAGCATTAATTCGGCTCGAATTGTCGCATTTGCGCCCGCCAATCCGAACAATGCCGCGCGGCGGCGTCCCGTTACCCTAACGCATCGTCGGCATCACATATTCCGCGCCGGCGCGGATGCCGGTCGGCCAGCGCGAGGTGATCGTCTTCAACCGCGTGTAGAAACGCACGCCCTCGGTGCCGTAGACCGCCATGTCGCCGAACAGCGAGCGCTTCCAGCCGCCGAAGCTGTGAAACGCCATCGGTACCGGGATCGGCACGTTGATGCCGACCATGCCGATCTGCACGCGGCTGGAAAACTCGCGCGCGGCATCGCCGTCGCGGGTGAAGATCGCGGTGCCGTTGCCGTACTCGTGGTCGCTGACGAGCTTGGTCGCCTCGTCAAACGTGTCCGTGCGCACCACCGACAGGACCGGTCCAAAAATCTCTTCCTTGTAGATGCGCATCTCGGGCTTCACCTCGTCGAACACGCAGCCGCCGAGGAAATAGCCGTTCTCGTAGCCCTGCAGCTTGAGGCCGCGGCCGTCGACGACCAGCTTGGCGCCCTCCTGGACGCCCAGATCGACGTAGGAGCGCACCTTGTCGTAGTGCTGCTTGGTGACGAGCGGGCCCATCTCGGCCTCGGGGTCGGTGCCGGGGCCGATTTTCAGCGCCCGCACGCGCGGCACGAGCCGGTCGAGCAGCTTGTCGCCGACCCCGCCGACCGCGACCGCCACCGATACCGCCATGCAGCGCTCGCCGGCCGCGCCATAGGCCGCGCCCATCAGCGCGTCGGTCGCCTGGTCGAGATCGGCGTCGGGCATCACCACCATGTGGTTTTTCGCGCCCCCCAGCGCCTGGACGCGTTTTCCGGCCGCCGCGGCATTGGTGTAGATGTACTCGGCGATCGCGGTTGAGCCGACAAAGCTCACCGCGGCGATCTGCGGATGATGCAGGATCGCGTCGACCGCCTCCTTGTCGCCGTTGACGACATTGAAGACGCCCGGCGGCAGGCCCGCCGCGGAGAGCAGCTCGGCGATGCGGATGCCGGCCGAGGGATCGCGCTCGGACGGCTTGAGGATGAAGCAATTGCCGGTGGCGAGCGCCATCGGGAACATCCACATCGGCACCATCGCCGGGAAATTGAACGGGGTGATGCCAGCGCAGACGCCGAGCGGCTGGCGCACCGACCATGAATCGATGCCGCGCCCGACCTGCTCGGTGAACTCGCCCTTCATCAAATGCGGAATGCCGCAGGCGAACTCGACGACCTCGACGCCGCGGGTGATCTCGCCCTGCGCATCGGAAAACACCTTGCCGTGCTCCTCGGAGATCACGCGGGCCAAATTGTCGTGCTCGCGCGCCAGCAATTC